>JAJNBR010000081.1 GCA_021156265.1 Flavipsychrobacter sp. | reverse complement strand
TACAGGGCGATGCTATTTATTCGTCTATTGCCGCTGCGAGCATCCTGGCTAAAACGCACCGCGATGAGTACATGCAAAAGCTTCATCTCGAACATCCTGAGTACGGGTGGAATGAAAACAAAGGATACGGTACACCTTTTCACCGCGAACAGTTAAGGATCCATGGCGAGTCGCCTTTTCACCGTAAGACCTTTAAGTGGAACAAAGAAGCGCTAGCTGTAGAAGAAGAGCTAGACTAAGGGAAGGCTTATTTCGAATACACATCCGTGGGGTTCATTGTCCTTCACTGATATCTTGCCCCTGTGTTGCATTACTATCTTTGACGTGAGGTATAAGCCAAGCCCGGTGCCTTTTGTTTTGCGTGTTTCCTCGTTACCGACGCGGTAAAACTTATTGAATATCTTGTTCTTTTCTTTGTCGGGAATTCCCTGTCCCTGGTCTATAACCTGCAGCACAGCTACATTGTTGCCGGTCGTCAGCTTAACTGATATCGTTTTGTCTTCCGGAGTGTACTTTACGGCGTTTTCCATCAGGTTGTTCACCGCCATGTTCAGCAGCAACCGGTCACCATTAAGCTCCGCTTTGAAAATGGGACCTTCCTCGAACCTGCCTGGGTAGCGGATCATATAATCCTGTAGGGTGTGCTCTACCAATGCAGAAAAGTCTATTTTTTCTCTCGCAGCACGGTACTGCTTGCCTTCCATTTGCGATGCGATGAGCATATTGTTGCAAAGGTCGTTGAGGCGGCTGGCTTCATGAATGCAGCGGGATACCAGCTGGTTTTTCTTTTCTTCATCCAGTTTGTGGCGTTCCAGCGTCTGCAGGTTCAGCTTCATAGCTGCTATCGGCGACTTCAGTTCATGTGTAACAGACAGCATGAAATTGTTTTGCTGGCGGGATAAACGCACGCTTCTCCGGAAGGAGGAGTAAACGACCGCGGCGCCGATAAGGATCACCGCGAAGAAGGTAGAACCCTCGCCTATATACTGGCTTTTCCTGCGTGCTTTTTTTGATTCAAGCTCCTGCAGCTTTGATTGGTAGGCTAGCGGATTTCTTGTGCTGTCTATGTGCTCTTGCAGATTTTGTTTATCCTGCTCAAAAATGATCTTGCTTTGCTTCTCCAGGCTTAAACCCCAGAACACGAGGGCTGCAATGATGTAAACAAGCAGCAGGGTATATACAGTAGTGAAGAAACGCATAGTTATTGCTGTGCATTTTGCCTGGGAGCATCTTTCTTTTCTAGCCGCAAGCCAATTTGTAATATTTCAGGCAATGGATTCACACGCATGTTCTGTTCAAACTGCATTTCATAAATACCTGCCTTGTTGAATACCATGGGTGCACCGTCTTTGGTCATAGGCAACCGTTGTTCCCAGATCTCGCCCATGCCTTTGCCCAGCCATTTGCCTGAAGGTTCAGCCAAAGGTATTTCTACACGTAGCCGCTGAAACGTAGAATCACCCGGTTGTTTGGTATACACCCACATCCAGATGTTGGAGAAAGAATAAGCCTCCGTATGCCTGATAATAAAATACACGTTATAAGCAGACATAGTGTCGGTGATCTCAAATTTAAAAGAAGGCTTGTATTGGCTGCTCCATTGATTCCCCGGTATAGTGTGATCTTTCTGGTAATAAGGTGAAGGAACGCACCCTGTAATGAAAAGGGCGGTGCAAAAGGCAATAACAGCTAAAAAACGATGAACCATCAATGTAGTGTGCTTAAAATCAGAACAAATTTACGGATCACTTAAAGAATATTGAGTACTTGTTCTTTAGCCTTTTCAAGGTCGTCTTTCATATTGATGACGATTTGCTGGATGTTTGCATGGTTTGCCTTGGCACCCAGCGTGTTGACCTCGCGGCCGATTTCCTGCAGTATAAAGCCTAATATTTTACCTTTAGAGATGCCTTCTTTTTCTACAGTGGTATGGAAATACTGGCAGTGCTGTGCCAACCGGGTTTTTTCTTCGGAAAAATCCATACGCTCGAGGTAGTAGATCATTTCCTGCTCAAAACGGTTAGGGTCTATATTATCCTTCCCTACCATTTCAGCCATCGACTGGTTGATGCGGGCCCTTACCTTCTCGTTGCGCTCAGGCTCCAGCTTTAAGATATCTTCAAGTAAGCTTTCTATGCTACGGATGCGCTGGTTGAGGTCTTTGTGTAATACTTCACCTTCGTTCTTCCTGTGTTCCATCAGATGCATAGCCGCTTCTTCTATCACTTTTTTCATTTGCAGCCATTCAGCCTCGGGTACGGCATCCTGCTCGGGCGCAACAACCTCGGGCATACGCATCAGGGTAGAGAGTACGTTGTCTTCAGATATATTGAGTTCGCGGGCAATTTGCTGCATACTTTGGTAGTAAAACACAGCCAGCCCGGTATTTACGGTCATGGGCTTTGTGGCCCCTTCCTGTTTAACAGAGATCGACAGATCGATGGTGCCGCGCATCAAAATGGAGTTGAGCATATTGCGGATGTCAAGCTCGTAAAGGCGAATGATGGGTGGCAGCTTGGTAACAATATCAAATTGCTTACCGTTCAGCGATTTCATTTCTACAACCACTTGCCTTCCGCCTACCGTCGCCTCAGCCCTTCCGAAACCTGTCATTGAATACAGCATATACTACTTACTTTCAAACAAAGAAAGAACAATCAGGTTGTAATAGGAACAATGGGCAATGTTTTTTTGCCCATCAGCTATATATAAAATACTCTTAAAACTCCTTTGTTTAATACATTCGCGGTGATTATTAGTTATTTTTGTTCTCATCCCGTAGTTTTATTTCACGCAAAAAAGGAGATGCATGCGAGTAATAGCCCTGGCTATCATCACTATACTGTTTTCATTATGCGCTGTTGCGCAGCAGCAGCCATCGCGCGCGGATCTTGAAAAGCGCCGCCAGGCTATTATGGAGGCAATAAGGCAAACCCAGGAGCAGCTCGAAACCACCAAGAAGGATAAGAATGCTACCATGGGCCAGCTACGCGCTTTGCAGAATAAGCTGGCAGAGCGTCAAAGACTCATCAGGAACATCAACGACGAGATTGGACAGATCAACAACAACATTCACAAGTCGAACCAGGAAGTAAATCAGCTAAAAGAGAATTTGCAAACGCTGAAGATGCGCTATGCGCAATCTATCAGGTATGCCTATATGACCCGCAGTTCTTACGATATGCTGGCCTTCCTGTTCTCTTCAAACGATTTTAACGAAGCGCTGCGCAGGATGCGCTACCTGAAAAAATATCGCGACTACCGTAAGCAACAGGCGGATAAAATACGCGTTACGCAAGGTCAGATAGTGAGAAAGATAGATGTGCTGAACTCCGAGAGGAGCCAAAAAGATATTCTTCTTACCGCTGAAATGCAGCAGAAGCAAGTGCTGCAGAAAGAGCGTGACGAGACCGACCATGTGGTCAAGGATCTGAAAGGCCGCGAGAAAGAACTTGTAAAGGCAATTGAGCGCGACCTGAAATAGCACGTAAAAAGGCTGAAGAAGAGCAGCGCCGCAAGGCCGAAGAAGAGCGCAAACGCCAGGAAGAAGCTGCCCGCAGGGAAGCGCTGGCGCGTGGCGCTCCGGGCATCAGGGTAGGTCCGGGTTCAACTGGCGCACCTGCTACAGGCAGCCCTTCAAGGCCGGCAACAACTACACCTTCCAAACCGGTAGCAGTTAACACGACACCGGCTCGTAAGCCTGCAGCAAGCTCGTACAACTATACCATGACCCCTGAAGTAGCTGCATTGTCGAGCAATTTTGAGGCAAATCGTGGGAAGCTGCCCTGGCCTGTAGAGAAAGGGTTTATATCCGAAGGTTTTGGCCGTCACCAGCACCCGGTAGCCGAGAAGGTGACGGTTGAGAACTACGGTGTAGATATTCGCACGTCACCGGGGTCAACTGCACGCGCAGTGTTTGAAGGTACTGTTACCAAAGTATTCTTTGTAGACGGATTAAGCTGGAATGTATTGATCAACCACGGAAGGTACTACACATTGTATTCGCGCCTTACCAACGTATCTGTAAAGAAAGATCAGCAGGTGCGCACAAAACAGTCAATAGGTACTGTTGGTGCTGACGAACAGGGAGAAACAGTGATGAACTTCCAGATATGGAAGGACGGGAACAAAATGGATCCGGCCGGCTGGATAGCACGATAGTGAAAAAAGAGCTCCGCAACTGCGGGGCTCTTTTTTAATATTAGCCGATCAGGATATTCCCAGTCATTTCTTTGGGAATTGGTATGCCCATATAATGCAGCATAGTTGGGGCGAGATCGCCAAGCTTACCCGGCTTTATTACACCTTTATAATCATTGGAGATAACGAACAGCGGCACGGGGTTCAGCGTATGTGCTGTGTTGGGTGTGCCATCCTCATTAACGAGGAAATCAGAGTTACCGTGATCTGCGGTAAGGAATACAGCGTAACCATGCTGTAAAGCTAAGGGTACTATTCGCGATACGCAGTTGTCCACTGTTTCAGCAGCTTTTATCGCGGCTTCCCATACGCCGGTATGGCCCACCATGTCGGCATTAGCAAAGTTCAGGCAAATGAAATCTGCGCTTTCCTGTTCTATTTCAGGCAGTATTTTCTCAGTGAGTTCATTAGCGCTCATTTCCGGCTTCAGATCGTATGTCGCCACGTCTTTAGGCGATGGCGCCATGATGCGGCTTTCACCGTCGAACGGCTCTTCGCGGCCGCCCGAGAAGAAGAAAGTAACATGCGGATATTTTTCCGTCTCAGCAATGCGTATTTGCTTTTTGCCATTCCTGGCCAGCACCTGCCCAATAGTATTTGTGAGGTTGTCGTTGGTGAATACAACGCCCACGTTTTTATAAGTGGCATCGTATTCGGTCATTGTCACATAATGCAGGTCCAATGGCTGCATATCATGATCAGGAAATGCCTGTTGTGTCAAAGCGATCGTGATCTCGCGGCACCTGTCTGTGCGGAAGTTGAAGCAAATAACCACGTCGCCCTCGTTGATAGTGGCCAGCGGTACTCCATTTTGGCCGCAAACGATGATCGGCTTGATGAATTCGTCGGTTATCCCCTCGTTGTACGACTCCTGTATAGCTTTCAGCGGGTCGGTCGTGGTTTTGCCGATCCCTTTCGTCAATGCGTCATAGGCCAGTTTCACCCTTTCCCAGCGTTTGTCGCGGTCCATTGCATAGTACCGGCCGCAAACCGAGGCAATCCGGCAGGATGTATTTTGAATAGCTTCCTGCAGTTGGGCCAGGTAGCCGTATCCGCTTTTCGGGTCAGTATCACGGCCATCCATAAATGCATGAATAGCAACATTTTGTATTCCCTTTTCGGCTGCCAACCGGCAAAGTGCCCCCAGATGGTCGATATGAGAATGTACGCCGCCATCGCTCACTAAACCAATAAAATGCAAGGTTTTGCCGCTTTTTGCAGCTTCCAGAGCAGCTTTTATAGTCGGATTAGTTTCCAGCTCGCCGTTACGTACAGCTACATTAATTCGTTGCAGTTCCTGGTAAACAATACGGCCCGCTCCTATATTTAGGTGACCGACTTCCGAATTGCCCATTTGCCCCTCGGGAAGACCAACGTCCTCGCCGCAGGTGACCAGCTCTGTATTGGGGTATTTATCATATAAAGAACGTACAAATGGAACATTGGCATTAGCAATGGCATCCGCCGATCTGACCTTCCCGTGACCCCAGCCGTCCATTATAATCAGCATTGCTTTTCTAGACATGGCTGCAAAATTAATAAGGTGGAGGGTAGAACCGCCGTAAATAGACATATTTCAGTATTTTTTATTTTAATTACAGGTTAATATTTTATATGCATTATTTAATTGAAAAAATTGTTTTCCTATGTTTGAATTATCAGTAACTTGTCAAAAGAAAGTTAAAAGGGCTCGAGTTTGGCAGGTTTTTTGATGTAAACTAACTGTCGTTTTGATTTGCCGATGAAGAAACTTTACAAAAGCGCGATTTTAATTACCATATTAACCTTTTTCCTCAATGCCGGTGCCAAAGCACAGGCGCTTGAAGACATGGTTAACTATGTAAGGAACGGAGATGTGCCTTCGATGTCGAAGTATTTCGACAAGATCGTTACCATCACGCTCAATAGCAACCAGTCTGCTTACAGCAGCACCCAGGCCGAGATGATCCTGAAAGATTTCTTTGCCAAGAACGTTGTAAAAGAGTTTGTGGTAATGCAGAACGGAACGGCTCCCAACAAAGACTCACGTTACGCCATCGGTAACCTTAATACCTCTAACGGTACTTACCAGCTATATATATTATTAAAGCTAAGTAAGGATGGAACCAGCTTTCTCCTTCACGAGATAAGATTTGAAAGGCCCCGTTAAACGAGGCCTTTTTTAATGTCTTATTGTATTATCCGCAGTTTCGCGAAATTCAGCATGATCTTCTTTTGTCCGTGTCCACCCTCAAATTGAATGGTGGCAATGCGGTTATTGGCTCCGCCTTCCACTGAAGTGATAGTGCCGAAGCCGAATTTCTGGTGTTCGATCTTCATGCCTACCTGCATGGTCATTGGATCATCGGCCTTAAAATCAGCCGATGGTGTATGGGTTCCGGTAGTCACAGCAGGCTTTTGCAGTTTTTCAGCCAGTTTTTTTAACGAAGGCAGCCGCTCGAACGACTGGTTCATCATATTTCCAAAACCGCCAACCGATCCCTGGCCGCCACGGGCGCCAATGCCGGTAAAAGTGCGGTCCAGGCAAGCGCTGGGAATCTCTTCAATGAAACGGCTAGGCTCATTTTGTACCAGGCTACCGAAACGATAACGACTGTTGGCATAAGTCACCCACAGGCGGTCCTTTGCGCGGGTGATAACAACGTAAAATAACCGTCGTTCTTCTTCCAGGTCTGCACGGTCGTACAAGCTCATGGAATTGGGAAAGAGGTTCTCTTCAAGGCCAACCGCAAAAACACAGGGAAATTCCAGACCCTTAGCAGCGTGTATGGTCATGAGTTTTACTGCATCTGCATTCTCATCGTCGCTGGTGTCAGCGTCGGTCAGTAAGGTTATCTGCTGCAGGTAGCTACCCAGGGTTTTGTCGCGCAGTTCCCCTTCTTCATCGGGCGTTTCTGTAAATTCCTTTATCGAGTTCAGCAATTCCTGCACGTTCTCGTAACGCGCCAGGCCTTCTACTGATTTATCATTGTACAGTTCTTGTACTAGTCCGGTATGTTTACCAACGGCAAAGGCCAGATCATAAGCATTGGCCTTTTCCAGCATTACCTGGAAGCTTTTGATCATCGTCACAAAGTTCTCAATGGCTGATGCGGCCGCACCTTTCAGTCCTGCAGCTTCCGGGTAACTCAACATTTCCCAAAAGGTTTTGTCGTGCTGGTTGGCGGCTATCAGTACTTTTTCTATGCTGGTCTTACCGATACCTCGTACAGGATAGTTGATGATGCGCTTCAGGTTTTCTTCATCACGCGTGTTCACTATCAGGCGCAGGTAAGCCAGGAAATCTTTGATCTCCTTGCGCTGGTAAAATGAGACACCACCGAATAATTTGTAAGGAATGTTCATTCTGCGCAGGCTTTCCTCAAAAGAACGGCTCTGTGCGTTGGTACGGTAGAGGATGGCGAAATCCTTATTGTGATAATGATTGCGCAGTTTCATTTCTGTAATGGCGTCGGCTATGAAACGGCCCTCGTCATTATCGGTCATAGTGCGCACCAGGGTGATCTTCTCCCCTTCGCTGTTATCTGTCCAAAGGTTTTTTGGTATCTGGTTCTGGTTGTTCGAGATGATCTGGTTGGCCACATTCAGGATGGCCTGGGTACTACGATAGTTCTGCTCCAGTTTTATTACGTTGACGTCTTCATAGTCGTCCTGGAACTGGAGAATGTTTTGCACGGTAGCGCCGCGGAAGGAGTAGATACTCTGTGCATCGTCGCCTACCACGCAGATATTTTCGTGCACCGCGCCAAGCATTTTGATGATCTGGTACTGCGCTACGTTGGTATCCTGGTACTCATCTATTAATATATACCTGAACCTGTGCTGGTATTTGGCCAGTACATCCGGGAAATGTGTGAGCAGGATGTACATTTTGAACAACAGATCATCGAAGTCCATGGCGCCGTTTCTGAAGCAACGTTTGGCATAGGCATCGTAAATATCGCCCAGCAGGGGGCGGTTGCTGCGTGCATCTTCTGTTGTGATATGATGATCCTGTTTATAAGCTATCGGGTCTATCAGACTGTTCTTGGCAGCCGATATCCTGTTATATATATAAGAAGGCTTGTAGTGCTTATCGTCAAGGTTCATGTCGTTGACGATAGACTTGATCACCGACTTAGCATCATCGGTATCATATATGGTAAAGTTATTTGGATAACCCAGTTTGTTAGCTTCCGCCCTTAATATGCGGGCAAATACGGAGTGAAACGTGCCTATATATAAATTACGTGCTTCCGTATTACCTAATATCTTCTCTACGCGTTCCTTCATCTCAGCCGCCGCTTTGTTGGTAAACGTCAGCGCCAGTATATTGAAGGCGTCCACGCCGTTGCGCATCAGGTGGGCGATGCGCGTGGTGAGTACTTTTGTTTTTCCGCTTCCCGCACCCGCAACGATCATCAACGGTCCGTCTATGTGTTCCACAGCCAGTCGTTGTTGTTCATTTAGTCCCTTCAGATAATCTTGCATAGTCTGCAAATCTACGTTATGAGCCCCAAAAAACAGGGTGGGTCAAAGGCTGTTAAAGAATTTAAAAATCATAATTTTTCCGTGAACAGGAAAGACGATGACGTTTAAATTTGCGTTCGTACTTATATTTATCCATGCTCCGGTTTCAGCACATATCCCACCTGTTCGCGCTCGGCATATTGCCGGTCCTTTTGCTGCTATTTATCTGGATGATATACTGGCGAAAAAAACGCCTGAAAGCACTGGGCGACGATCGCCTGGTAAATGACCAGATACGCGGATACATACCCGGCCGGAATACCACCCGGTTTATCCTTGCCTCATTAGGTGTTGCCGCGATAATCATTGGCTGGGCCAACCTGCAGATGGGCAGTGGTATGGAAAAGGTGCAACGAAAAGGTGTAGATGTAGTAATTGCACTGGATGTAAGTAAGAGCATGCTGGCGCAGGATATTCAACCCGACCGCCTGACGCGCGCCAAGCAGCTGGTAATGCGCATGATAGATAAAATGCAGAATGACCGCGTGGCATTGATAGTGTTTGCGGGGCGCGCCTATCTCCAGGTACCGCTTACTATAGATTATGGCGCCATGAAGATGATGTTGCAGAACGTAAAGCCGTCGCTGGTGCCTACACAAGGTACGGTGATCAGCGAAGCGGTAGACCTGGCAACGCAGTCATTTTCGGAAAAAGAGAAGAAATATAAAACTATGGTCATCATTTCTGACGGCGAGGATCATGATGAGCATGCAGCAAACAAAGTAAAGCAGGCGTCTGAAACGGGCATCATTGTGCATACAGTGGGTATTGGTTCGCCGCAGGGTACTACTTTATACGATGCTGAAACGCGTGCAGTGAAGCTGGATGAGAACGGTAACCCGGTTATTAGTAAGCTGAACGAAGAAGAGTTACGTTCAATAGCATCTGCCGGCCGTGGTACCTACACGTTGTTGAGAAACACTGACGATGCTGCTGATAAACTGGTAGATGAGATAGACGGAATGGAACAAAAAAGCCTGGGCGCTATGGTGTTCACCGACTACAAAAGTTACTTTCAGTGGTTCCTGATAGCAGGGCTTATTTTTTTGCTGATAGAGTGGTTTTTGCCGGGTGCTAATTTAAAGATGAAAACAAAGACGACATGAGGAAGCGATTTTTAATACTGAACATTATTTTCCTGTTTATCGTTTGCACGGCCCATGGACAGGCGAAAAAATCGGTGCGCGAGGGCAACAAGCTGTACGAGCAACAAAAATATAAAGAGGCTGCTGCCGCTTATCAAAAAGCCTTGCAGAAAGATCCAAACTATACACCGGGTTTATTCAACCTGGGTAATTCGCTGTATAAACAAAAGCAGTTTGATGCAACGCGAAAAGCGATGGCAACTACCGCAAAGGTTGCGAAAGAACAGCCCGTAAAATCGGCAGCCCAGTATAACGTGGGCAACACATACATGGAAGAAAAAAAATGGCAGGAAGCTGTAGATGCATACAAGCAGGCTTTAAAAAACAACCCCCAGGACGCTGACGCTAAATACAATCTGTCGTATGCACTTGCCATGTTGAAAAAGAATGGCGGTGGTGGTGGCGGAAAAGATAAACAAGACAAAAACGACAAAGGGGATAAGGACAAAGAACAGCAGGATAAGAATGGCGACAAAAAAGACGAGCAGGATAAACAAGACAAACAGGATCAGCAACAAGATCAAAAAGATCAGCAGGATAAAGAGCAAGATAAACAGGATCAACGTCCGCAGCCGCAGCCTAGTAAATTGTCAGAGCAACAAGCAGAGCAACTATTAAACGCACTGCAACAGGAAGAAAAAAAGCTGCAGGATAAAATGCAAAAGGGTAAAGGAACGCCCGTGAAAGTTGAAAAGGATTGGTAAAAAACTGACGGAAGCGAATCATTGCAGACATCGATATCGTTCGTTTGAAGTAAAACGGAATTTTGGTTGTCAACAGTTTTTCAACATCCTTCAAAAAAAAGTTGCAATTATTTTTTTTAGTAGAAGAAATTATTTTTAATATTGTGTTAGGATTGTACTTACTAACCCATCCTTTATAAGAGTCCGGCGTTTGAAAAAGCGGCCGGACTTTTTCTTTTCTTTTGGAAAGCCTTAGCAGTTAAGCGTTTCAGCGGGTGAATAAAGTGATCATGTTACACTACTACCTTTTTTACAAGCCATTCAACGTTCTTTCGCAGTTTTCGGAAGAAGGCGATAAAACCACGCTTGCGGAATTTTTTAAGGAAATTCCTAAAAATATTTATCCGGTCGGACGGCTAGACTATGACAGTGAAGGTTTGTTGCTTTTAACCAACGACAAGACAGTTACGCATCGATTACTCGATCCGAAGTTTGCACATGAGCGAACATATTGGGTGCAGGTGGAGGGTGCAATAACACGAGATGCTATTGAACTGCTTAGCCGCGGTGTACTCATCAACATCAACGGGAAACAACACAAAACAAAACCAGCGATCGCTGAACTGATAAAAGACGAACCATCAGTACCGGAGAGGAACCCGCCCATCCGTTTCAGAAAAAATATACCAACGTCCTGGTTATCGCTTACACTGACCGAAGGCAAAAACAGGCAGGTAAGAAGGATGACGGCAGCAGTTGGTTTCCCAACGCTCAGGTTGATCCGCCATAGTATAGGTAAGCTGACCACGGACCGGCTGCAACCGGGACAATACCGCGAGCTTAAAGAGGAGGAAAAGGAGTTGCTGTTCGCCAAAACCAGGCAAACGGGCGGCTAGTTCCATTAATTATTAGTTTCTTTTTAATACTTTTCAGTAGTAATCCAACAGGATACTTTATTTTTGTGCCTTCAATCTTAGTAGAAGTATATGTTTAATTTGATCTTGTTTGGTCCTCCGGGCAGCGGAAAAGGTACTCAGTCAGCCAATATAACCGAGACCTACCAGTTGCAACACGTTTCAACCGGGGACTTATTGCGTGATGAGGTAAGTCGCAAGACTCCGCTTGGAGTAGAAGCCAGAAAATATATGGACCAGGGCTTGCTGGTGCCTGATGAGGTAGTGATCGGCATGATCAGCAGCAAAATAGATGATACACCTGATGCCCGCGGATTCATCTTCGATGGTTTCCCGCGCACCAAGGCACAGGCAGAGGCGCTGGATAAACTACTTGAGTTCAAAAACACTGAAATACACCTGGTACTGGCCCTTGAAGTACCTGAGGCAGAGTTGATAAAAAGACTGGTCGGCCGTGGTGCAACGTCAGGCCGCAGCGACGATAACGAAGAAGTAATCGTAAAACGCATCAAAGAATACCACGCGAAAACGGAGCCTGTTGCAGGCTACTATTTTGCTCAAGGCAAACTGGAGCGAGTAAAAGGTGACGGAACTATTGACGAAACATTCAAACTACTGAGCAAAGAAGTAGATAAATATTTGCTGCCCGCATAGTGGAGAAAGGAAATTTTGTAGACTACATACGCATATTTGCCCGCTCAGGCAAAGGCGGAGCAGGCAGCGCACACTTTGCCCGTACCAAGTTCAATCCACAAGCTGGTCCTGATGGCGGCGATGGCGGCCGCGGCGGACATATAATCCTGAGAGGGAATAGACAGCTATGGACACTGCTGCATTTACGTTATTATAAAAACGTGTTGGCAAACGATGGCGAGCGGGGTGACAAGAATAATTGTACCGGCCGCAATGGTGAGGATATTATCATAGAAGTGCCGCTTGGTACCATAGCCCGCGATGAAGAAACGGGTGAGGTAGAGGCTGAAATACTGGAGGAAGGCCAGGAAGTGATCTGGCTGCCCGGTGGCCGCGGCGGGCTAGGCAACAGCAATTTTGCTACAGCAACCAACCAGGCGCCTGAGTATGCGCAGCCCGGGGAAATGGGCATCGAGGGTTGGAAATACCTGGAACTAAAAATACTGGCCGACGTAGGACTCGTAGGTTTCCCTAATGCAGGTAAATCAACGCTGCTTTCAGTAGTAAGTGCAGCGAGGCCTAAGATCGCCAACTATGCATTTACCACGCTGACGCCTCAGCTGGGCATGGTGCCATATCGGGACAATAAGTCTTTCTGCATGGCAGATCTGCCTGGTATTATTGAAGGCGCTGCTGAGGGTAAAGGTTTGGGACATCGATTCCTGCGACATATCGAACGCAACGCGGTGTTGCTTTTCGTGATACCTGCTGACAGTAACGATCATGCTAAAGAGTTTAAAATATTGCTGAACGAACTGGAACAGTATAACCCGGAGCTGCTGCACAAAAAAATGCTGATAGCGATAAGTAAAAGCGATATGCTGGACGACGAGCTGAAAGCAGAGATATCGCAAACACTACCTAAGGAAATACCGCACTTTTTCATAGCATCGGTGATGAACCAGGGCATAACGCAATTAAAAGATGCGCTCTGGAATGCATTGACAGAAAATAACGAAGCATAAAAAAAGCCCCGCACTGCGGGGCCTTTTTTTTATTTCTTTGCTACAATGTGTAGCTTGATGTTTACATCCGTTCCTATGAATTTGTCACCAAGACTTTTGTCGCTGCGATAGACGATACCCCACTGGGTGCGGTCTATATTAAAGCTGGCATCGGTGGTGATCTCGTTAGCTGTTGCATTGATCTTTGCCGGAAACGAAACGCTTTTGGTTTGATCTTTCAGCTTCAGGTTTCCTGTTACGGTATGCGTAGCGTCTTTCATCACCGCATCGCCACCGGTTGGTGCACCGGCTTTCACCGAAGTAATCTCAAATGTGCCTGTCGGGTATTTCTCCACTTCAAAAAAATCCGGGCTTTTCAGGTGCGTCTGCAGTTTGGTGTTACCTTCTGCATCCTGGTCATCCGGTTGTACAGAGGCTACATCAATGGTTACTTTACCACCTGTTACCTGGTTGTTGCTGGCTGTCAGCGTACCTTCTTTTACTTTGAATGTACCATGGTGCTGACCGGTTGGCTTGGTACCGATCCATTCTATTGAACTTTGCCCGGCGTCTACTGTGTAAGTTTCACCCCCTGTTGCCGCTTCAGAATTAACTTCCTGCGCATCTGAGGTTACCGCATTATCGGCTTCGGGTGCGTCGTTGCAAGCGGTGAATGCCGCCAGTATCAATGACATAGCAATGATCGTTCTTTTCATATAAACTGCTTTGGTTAATGGTTTGTACTTTAAATTTACCGTCTATCATGAAAAAAATTACGCCAGTTGAGCTCAGGGAGTGGATAAACGAGGACAAGCCGTTTGTTTTGGTAGATGTACGGGAAGATTGGGAGCATGAGCTGTACAATATCGGAGGCATCCATATTCCTGTTGGCGAGATACTGGAGCGCAGAGACGAGATACCTAAAGAGGGTGATGTGGTGATGTATTGCGAAAAAGGTATACGAAGCACTCTGGTGATTCAGCGACTGGAGCAACTGGGCTACAATAATTTAATTAATCTAACCGGTGGCATGAGCGCCTGGAAAAAGGACTAAGCATTTCGGACCAATTCTAATACTGCACCGTTTTCGCTTACAGACAATTTATGCTGCGCCCCAAGTGCCAGCGTGTAATTGATCTCCTGGTGGCCGCA
>JAJNBR010000080.1 GCA_021156265.1 Flavipsychrobacter sp. | reverse complement strand
ATATCAATGGCATACGTGGATTGCTGGAAATGCGCGAGGGCAATGCAGACAACGACCAGTATGTGGGGCAGGTAAGCCAGCGCATTAAAGAAGTGTTGCAGATCGAAACCGATCTGCAACCACGGGATTTTTTGTTTCGCTTACTTAGCGACTATAATTTTCTCACAAATTGATTACCGGAGCTCCAGCAAGGCGACATTCTCAATGTGGTGTGTATGCGGGAACATATCCACCGGCTGCAGCCGCGTTACCCGATACGCCTCATCAAGCAGGTTGAGGTCACGGGCCTGGGTGGCGGGATTACAACTTACATACACTACTTTAGGAGCGCGCATTTTTAATAACTGTTGCACCAATTTTTCATGCATACCAGCTCTTGGTGGATCGGTAATGATAACGTCTGGACGTCCATGGATTTCGAAAAACTCATCGGTACATATATCAGCAACGTCGCCGGCAAAAAACTTGCAATGTTGAAGACCGTTCATTGCAGCGTTCTCGTATGCGTCTTTTACTGCGTCATCGATTACCTCTATACCGATAACTTTTTTTGCCTTGTCCGAACAGAATATACCAATGCTACCGGTGCCACAATACAGGTCATATAGGGTTTCATGGCCGCTAAGGCCGGCAAACTCGCGAGTGACTTTGTACAATTCCTCTGCCTGGTAAGTGTTGGTCTGGAAGAAAGACTTTGGTGATATCTTAAAGCGGTAATTTTCCAAAGTTTCTTCGATATATCCCTTCCCGGCATATAAATGCACTTCAAGATCGTGAATGCTATCGTTTACCTTGGGGTTGATAGTATAGTGCAGCGTTGTAATGCCAGGAACGTTAGCCAGAATGTGGTCCAGAATCGCCTTCCTTTCAGATTCGTTTTCGTGCTGCATTACCAGGTTCACCAATATTTCGCCGGTTCTTGCTATTCGTAACACTACATTCCGTAGCCACCCACTGTGGCTGCGGTAGTCATAATAAGGTAGCTGGTTTGCTTCAGCGTAATTTCTCAGGGTGCTCAGTAAAATATTCGTAGGTTCTTTTTGCAAGTAGCAGGTATGTATCTCCACTACCTTATCAAACAGTCCTGGGGCGTGGAAGCCAAGAACGGGCTCTTGTGGGAAAATAGCATCTCCCGCAGCTCTAATTTCTTCAACCGTTCTGTAACGGTGTGTACAAAAAGTAAACTCCAGTTTATTACGGTAATACCTTTCGAGTTGGCTACCTAATATAGGCTGCATTTCCGGAAGCGTGATCTGGCCGATACGTTGCAATTGATCTAATACTTGCTGTTGTTTGTATTGTAGCTGCTGCGCATAAGGAAGCATTTGCCACTTGCAACCTCCGCATGTGCCGAAATGAGGGCAAAATGGCTCTACCCGATGCGGGGAGGGTTGTACCAATTCTAATACCTTGCCTTCCGCCCAGTTCTTTTTGTCTTTAGTAACACGCACATTGACTATATCGCCGGGGATGGCATTTTCGACAAAAAGCACCTTTCCCTCTTCCAGGTGCGCTATACTTTTCCCTTCGGCTGCATAGGCGTCGATGGTGATATTATTAATTTGAGGTTTTTTCTTACGTGACAAATGCAAAATTTACGTTAAATGAGGTGCAAAGTTACAAACGATTGATTAGGATAGACTGTCTGTATTCTTTAATTTTGACAAGTACCATAAATGCCGTTTGGCATTGGGTTTCACAATAATATAAGAATGAGAAAAGCTTTATTGACCCTGTTGCTCCTGGCGGGCATAGTAAGTTTTGTTTCTGCGGGGAATGGTTATAAGATAGGGATCAGGTTTACTGACGTTAACCTTTCCGACTCATTGGTATATCTAGCCCATTACTACGGCAAGTCAATTCCGACAATCTACAAGATCGATTCCGCGCGCTTTGACAAGAACAACTTTGCGATACTTCAAAGTAAAGATACAATTGTGGGCGGGATATATATTATCCTCCTGGGCGACAAAAGAACCTACTTCGAATTTCTTCTTAACAACGGCGACGATTTTTCGATAACTGCAAAGGCACAGGAATTGCCAGTAGGACTCAGTTTTAAAAATTCTCCGGAAAACGAGCGTTTTGTTTCCTATATCCGTTACCTGGGCGAGTATTCGGGCAAACAGCAACAATACCAGCAGGAACTTGCCCGGGCTAAAACCAAAATAGACAGTACGCTAACCCTGGAGAAATTGGCTGCAGAGGGCAAAGCAGTAACAACTTATCGGAAAGATTATGTTGCAAAGTATCCTGGCACTGTGCTAGCTGCTGTTTTTAATGCCCTGGAAACGCCGAAAGTTCCGGAAGGAAAACATTATTTGTCAGGCGGTAGGGAGGACACTTTATTTGCTTATAACTTCTATCGCGAACATTATTGGGATAATTTTGATCTTCAGGATGACAGGTTAATATATACTCCGATATATGACAATAAGCTGGATGAGTATTTCAACAAATTGATCCCTCAAATAGCCGATACCTTCGCTACAGAGGCTGACAAGCTGCTCGCTAAGACCCGTGGTACAAAAGAAGTATTTAAATACACTTTGCACACACTTGCTCAATACGCACAAAACAGTAAAATAATGGGTATGGATGAAGCGTTCGTCCATCTTGTTGAGAATTACTATATGAAGGGCGATGCCTGGTGGCTTAGCTCCGACATGTTGGCCAAGTATGTAGACAGAGCGCAAAAAATAGCTCCAAATGTGATAGGTAATATAGCGCCTGAGCTAAAGATGGTTGACCTGCAAAACAAGGAGCATTCCCTGTCGGGGCTAAAGGCTAAGTATACATTGCTTGTTTTCTGGTCGCCTACTTGTGGCACCTGCCTGGAAGAGGTGCCTAAACTCGATTCGTTGTACAGGACTGTACTTAAAAATAAAGGTGTCAAGATGTATGCCGTACGCACTGATAGCGACATAAAGATCTGGAAAGAAAAAATCGACCAATTCGGGATAAATGACTGGATAAATGTCTATGATCCGGAGCGTAAATCGAATTATAGGGCCCTATATGATGTTTATGGCACCCCATCCGTATATTTACTCGATGAAAAAAAGATCATCAGGGGTAAGAGGGTAGGTCACGAAAACATTTTGCAACTGATTGAACTACTGGAAGCAGGACATATACCAAACACACCTAAAAAATCTTAAACACACATAATGCAACGTTCGCTATTAACGCTTATTTGTTTGTTCGTATTCAGCCTTAACGGCTTTGCCAGACATGGTTACCATATTACGATTAAAATGCCGGGAGTGACTGATAGCATGGCCTACCTGGCGCACTATTACGGCAAACCTTTGCCGACGATCTATAAGTCGGATTCAGCATATTTCGATAAATCCGGTACTATCACCTTTCAAAGCAAGGATAGTATATTAGGCGGTATTTATATGATCTTATTGGGTGATAAAAAAACTTATTTTGAATTATTGCTAGATGACGGAGATAATATTGAAATCACTGCACCAATTGAGGGTTTGCCCTACTCGTTGAAATTCAAAAATTCCCCGGAAAACGAGCATTTCCTTGACTACATGAAGTTTTTGAAGGGGTTTAGTGAAAAACAGCAGCAGTATTCCGGAGATTTGGCAAAGGCAAAAACGAAAGCCGATACCGCTGCTGTCAACAAAAAATATGAGTCGGTCGGTAAATCATTAATTAATTACAGGCGTGACTACGTACAACGCAATCCGCGTAGTTTCCTGACGGCTATTTTTAACGCTATGGAGATGCCTGAGGTTCCCAAGGATCAGGAAGTGCGTGCAGATGGAACTGTAGATTCGATGTTTACTTATACGTACTACAAGTCGCACTACTGGGATAAGTTTGATTTCACAGAGGACCGCCTGATCAATACACCAATTTTCGACGCCAAGCTCGATGAGTATATGAATAAACTGGTGTTGCCGCTGGAGGATAGTGTGATCAAAGAAAGTGATATGCTGCTGGCAAAGGCAAGGCCAAGTAAGGATCTGTTTAAATACACCCTATGGTGGCTGACCCGCAATGCTGAGACCAGTAAAATTATGGGAATGGACGCCGTATTCGTCTACTTGGTTGAGAACTATTTTATGAAGGGCGACGCATGGTGGCTGGAAGCTGACCAGCTGGCGAAATATGTAGAACGTGCCCATAGTATTGCCCCGAATGTAATTGGTAACCTCGCACCTGAGATCAAACTGCCGGATATCAATAATCCCAAACTGATCCATTCACTTCATGATGTAAAAGCTAAATACACCCTGGTTGTGTTTTGGGCGCCTGATTGCGGCCACTGCCAAAAGGAGATGCCGGTATTGGACTCATTGTACAAGGCTGTGCTTAAAGATCGGGGCGTTAAAATATACGGGGTAAAAAACAGTGGCACTGACGAGGAAATGCAGAAACTCCTGAAAGAACATGGGCTAAAAGAGTGGATTCATGTTCATGATCCACAACGCACGTCAAAGTACCGGGCTGACTATGATATTTATAGCACACCTGTTATATATTTGCTCGACGAGAAGAAGATCATAAGAGGTAAGAGACTGGACCACAGCAATATCGTGTCTCTTATCGACATGCTTGAACGAAAACAAGCAAAAGCTAAATCTTAAAATAAAACAACCATATACACAATGCGAAAGCTGGTATTATCATGTTTTGCTGCAGGCCTTTTTTTTAACGCAGGTTATGCTCAAACCTTATTCACATTCGGCAATAACTCAGTCAGCAAAGAAGAATTTTTAAGGGTCTATCAGAAAAACAGCATCAACAAGAAGCCTGATTATTCTGAAGCTGCCCTTCGGGAGTACCTCGATCTTTATTCACTCTTCCGCATGAAAGTAAAAGAAGCTGAGCTGCAGCATCTGGATACACTCGGAACGATCGAAGCTGAGTTGAACAACTACAGAAAACAACTCGCGAAAAACTATCTTACTGATGAGCAATTAAGCAATAAACTTCTTGACGAAGCTTATGGCAGAATGAAAGAAGAGGTTCGGATTGCGCACATCATGATCATGTCGTCAATTACTGCTACTTCGGCCGACACGGTGGCGCCATACCACAAGATCGACAGCATAGCCACCGCGATTAAAAAGGGTGCAGATTTTGCACAGCTGGCCAGGCAGTATTCCGAAGACCGCGGCTCGAAAGATAACGGTGGAGACGTAGGATATATAACAGCTCTTCAAACAGTATATCCTTTCGAAAATGCAGCCTATAGCACACCTGTAGGTAAAGTGTCTCCCATATTCCGCACGCAATTTGGCTACCATATAGTTAAAGTTTTGGACAGGCGTCCCGCTCTTGGAGAAGTGAAAGTTGCTCAAATATTAGTGACTGTATCAAAAGCAAGGGGTGAAGAGGGACTGACGGCAGCCCGTAAGCGAGTGGATAGTATCCAGGCTGAGATCAAAAAAGGCGTTCCCTTTGAACAACTTGTAAAAAAGTACTCTGATGATAAATTCTCAGTGAACGATGATGGGGTTTTGCCTTGGTTTGGTGTAGGAAGACTATCGCCCGAATTTGAGAAGGCTGCGTTTTCGCTGAAAAAACCAGGCGATATTTCTCAACCGGTTCAAACGGATTTTGGATTTCATATTATCAAGCTTATCGAGAAGAAGAGCTTAAAGCCACTTGATAGTTTGCGCGTAACGCTTAAACGAAAAGTGGACAACGACTCTCGTTCGCAAACTGCACGCGAAATGTTCTTTGAAAAAATGAAGCAAAAAAACGGGTTCAAAGAATATGCCGGGAATCTCGACCCCTTGTTGAAAAAAGTGGCAAGCATTCCTGACACAGGGGCTAGAGCTAACCAATTCAGTGCCAGCGAGTACCGTGAAATGAACAAGCCATTATTTGCATTGGATGGTGTTGAGTACAAACAAAACGACCTGATGAAGTATGCTGAGGATTTGACCCGCGGCCGCTTGATGGGCCCTAAATCTGCAGTGTTGAAGGATATTTATGCCAACTACATTAAAACCATTGTGACTGATAAGGAAGAGCACCGACTTGTAGAAGAACATGAGGAGTTTAAAAACCTGATGACCGAATATCGCGATGGCATCATGCTATTTGAGTTGATGGACCGTAATGTATGGGGTAAGGCCTCGCGCGACTCGGCCGGTTTGAAAACTTTTTACGCTTCACGTAAAGACAAGTATACGTGGGAGCCCGGCTTCACCGGTTCAGTGTACCGCTTTAAGAATGAAGATGCCTTAAAGGAAGGTAAAAAGTTGATGGCTGATAAAAAACTGAAGGACGAGGACATACTGAAAAAGATGAATGTTGATAACAATCCTGATGCAGTTACCATTCAGCGTGGTCATTATGAGTTCTCAAAATTTACACAGTTTCCGCGTACGGCCATTGTAGCCGGTAAGGCAACCGAACCAAAGAAGATGGATGACGGAAGTTATTCTGTAGTTCGTGTCGATCAGGTCTTTGACCAGCCTACGCCGAAATCGCTGGAAGATGCCCGTGGATATGTTGTTGCTGAATACCAGGATTATCTGGAAAAACAATGGAATGACGAGATCAGGAAAAAATATGCTGTCAAGCTGAACGAAAAAGAGTTCAAATCGCTGGTTAAGTAATTTATCCTTAAATAAATAAAGGGCGCCACTTACTAAGGGTGCCCTTTATTATTTATAAGCTGCATAAAAAGGCCATGGTATCAATGCCATCGGAGTAGTCGCTTAGACCGGGACACTGTGCATTGCCAAATGGCATAAAACCATGACCAACGACGCATTGTATATCCTGACTTTCGCTTAGTTCTTTTGCCAGTTGATCCTTATCGTCATAACGCCAGTAATGAACAACGCTCACCGCAGAGAATGGTGATGCATTTTCAACCAAGAGAACACTGTTGTTTGTTAGGTGGTGAACCCGGTTAAGCAGATAGATGGCCAGGTAATAATCAAAGTTGTTTTTGTACTTGTTATGATCAACTAACGATTCGAACGGTTTAAATGCGTCCATCAACTTTGTCGGGTCGTAGTCTTTTGGTACGCGCACTTGGGTGACATTTCTGCAACCCAAACCAAAATAGCTGAAAATATCATTGGCCAGAAGTTGCAACTCCTCCTCAGTTTCGGTGCCATCGAGTACGGCCACGGATGTTCGGTTTTTGCGTATGATGTGCGGGTATTTGGCAAAGTATTGCTCAAAATACCTCGCTGTATTGTTGCTGCCGGTAGCAATGTACGCGTCGCAGTTTTTTAGACGTTCGGCAATATGAACTTGCTCAGCTACACTTGGTTCCCATTCAACCATTTTGCGGATGATATGGGCTATCAGTACTTCATCTTTCGATGAGAGCTTGATCAAGAGTTTGTGACCACTAATAAATCCGCACAGGAAGTCGTGAAATCCTACCAGCGGGATATTGCCGGCCATTACGATACCTACAGTTTTAGCGGTTTTAGGTAGATCATATGCTGCGATCCATTTGGCTAGTTGGTCTTTCTGTAAAAAATTGCGAGCGATGTTCCGAATTGCCATCTCAACATGTTCCGGTGTGAACCAGGCATTCATAGCAATTGCGCGCTGGCATACTGCTTCTTTTTGTCCGTCATCGGATAATAAATAATTACCAAGTTTTGCAAGTAATTCTATTCTTTGGTCTAACGAAATCATAGCAATTTTCATTTCCGGCTGCAAATTGTAAATTTGCCGGGATATAAACTAAAAAACAATGGCAATCAAAATAACTGACGAATGTATTAATTGCGGAGCTTGTGAGCCTGAATGTCCTAATAATGCTATATACGAAGGCGGTGTAGAGTGGGCGATAGCGGATGGTACGGCTGTTAAAGGTGATTTTGTACTTATGGATGGCTCACATACCGATTCAGATGAACGGCACCAGCCCCTTGCAGTGGATACATATTACATAACTCCTAATAAGTGTACGGAATGCCAGGGTTTTCATGAAGAGCCACAATGCGCGGCGGTATGCCCGGTAGATTGCTGCGTGCCTGACGAGATGTACCAGGAAACAGTAGACGAACTGCTTGCCAAAAAAGAAAAATTACATCTTTAAGTTTATTAAAAAGGCTGCCCAAGGGCAGCCTTTTTAATAGGTTATCGCGGCTGTTTTACTTCGCCTACTTTCGTCCACGATTTGTCAGGTATACCGATCTTATCGATCTTATCCGCCATGCTTTTTAAAAAACCTGGTCCAAACTCAGCGTGGGAGATCCGCTTTTTTTTACTGCCAAAGTTGAACGTGTAAATTATTCCCGGTAGGTCTTGTACATATGCGTCATATTTATCCCGGCAAGTGTCCACGCGATAAGTTTTAAAATCGGTAATTATTTCCTGTGTTTTCGCTGATCCGATATTCTTTTCATAGATGCCTTCATATTCGGTGAAAAAGCGACTGGTATACCTGACTAAACCGTCAGGATAGACTTCTACCAAATATGCCGGGCAGCGGCCGAAACAAGCGGTACGCTCCATCCCCACATAATCCAGCTGTTTTACTTCCTTGTTATTTATCGTTGTTTTTTGATCACTGTGGGCTGTGTTCTTTTTCTGCTGCGCGCATGCTGTCAATACCAAAAGAAGCCCTGCACCCATAACCAAAATATTTCTCTTCATTTTTTTATATTTTCAGTGTCAAAGATAAAGTCTTAGAAATTCCGGGGTTACTAAAATGTTAGGAACAAATATGTTGCCAGTTGATAAAGAAACACTTTTTTACCGCATAGCATTAACATTTGTTAAAGACATTGGTCCGCGACGCGCTCGCGCATTGCTTGAACGGTTGGGTGACGCGCCTGCTATTTTCAAAGCACCGCTGAAGGAGTTGAAGAAGATCGACGGCTTGACTGAAACGAGGGTAAAAGCCTTTAAAGATGCCGAAGTGCTTGCCAGGGCAGAGGACGAATTGAAATATATAGAGAAGCACAATCTGCAGGTTTTGTGGATTGATGAAGAAGCCTATCCGCAGCGCTTGAAGAACTGTACTGATGCGCCTATGTTACTCTATTACAACGGAAACGCAGACCTTAATGCTCAAAAAATAGTAGCGGTCATTGGTACACGAAAAAGTACCGATTATGGTCATCGAATAACGGAGGAACTGTTGAACGGTTTAAAGGGACTGGAAAATATGATCATTTCGAGCGGGCTTGCTCATGGTATCGACGCATACGCTCACAAATATTCGCTGCAGGTTGGATTGCCAACCGCCTGATCGATCAAACTTTCCGATGCGTAACAGAATCGTTGCCGGGATAAGCGATGTAACGGTTATTGTTGAAAGTGATATTAAAGGTGGAGCATTGATTACGGCTCGAATTGCAGATAGTTATAACAGAGAGGTTGCAGCATTCCCGGGTCGGGTGTACGACTCAAGGTCATCAGGTTGCAATGAATTGATACGAACAAATATTGCCGCGATGATAACCAGCGCCGATGATCTGCTGGAATTGATGAACTGGAATAGCAATAAAAAAGTGAAGTCAGTTCAGAAGCAACTATTTATACAACTTTCAGAAGACGAGCAGAAGATTATTGACTTACTACAAGCCAAAGATGCGCTGCACGCTGACGAATTACTCTATCAAACCGGTATTGCCAATTCCCAACTGGCGGCAGTACTACTCCAGCTGGAAATGCAAGGAATAATAAAAGCACTCCCAGGCAAACAGTACCGCATAAATTAACGAAAGGACACGGCGTAATATTTGTTATTACGCCTACATGGAGGATGGTAAGATATATATTGGCACGTCTGGTTGGAGCTATAAAGACTGGCGTGGTGTGTATTATCCTGAAAGACTACCTTCGAAAGAGTGGCTTGCACACTACACCGGTGATTTTGAAGTAATTGAGATCAATTCCAGCTTTTACCGCCTGCCAAAAATTGAAACCGTTGAAAAGTGGACTGCGGCTGTGCCAAAGGACTTTAAATTCTGTCCCAAAATAAGCCGGTTTCTCACTCACGTCAAGCGGCTTAAAGAACCTGAAGAACCGCTCCAACGGTTCTTTGGAATATTCGAACCAATGAAGAAGAAACTTGGACCTGTCCTGGTTCAACTTCCGCCAAACTTAAAGTTCGATTATGAGGTAACAGAATATTTCTTCAAACAACTGAAAAAATGCAAAACTTATGATTTTGCCTTGGAGGTTCGGCACGAAACATGGATGGACGATCATGTATTGGATCTGATGGCGCAATACAACGTGGCTTTTGTGATATCGCAATCCGGTGTCGGATTTCCTTATTCTGAAATGGTAACAGCCAAAAATATCTATGTTCGTTTTCATGGTCCAAAGGAGCTGTATGCATCATTATACAGCGATGCCATGCTCAGGAAATTTGCAAAGAAGTTCAAAGTATGGCTGAAGGAAGGGCATGACATCTGGGTGTTTTTCAACAACGATTGGTATACCTATGCCATTCGGAACGGGCTTACCTTGAAAAAGCTAATGGAATAAGTGCTTTATCAATTTCCTCTATAGCTCAGCTGCCAACTAATTTTTTTTTTAGGGGTTATTAAACCTGATTATCAGGTTGCTGTTGAGTTTTCAATGCTTTTCAGCATTATCACTTCTTACGATAATAGTTGACAAGCGAAAATTTCTTTGATACGTTTGTATCGACAACTGTTTTCTTCTCACCATCAAAAACAACCATCATCATGGCAAGCGTCTTATCAACGTGGGCACAGTCGCCTATTCAACTCACTGAAACATTAAATGATGCAGCTTGGGAAAATGCCGGGAAAATACCAATTCCGGGCGGTTTTCTGCTGCTCAAGAACGATGCGCATTTTCTCTATGCTGCGCTTGATCTGGTACAGGATACCAGCAATGATGCGGGTACAGGGGATTATTTCTGGTTTACATTCGATCGAAACCGCAATGGCAACATCAACCCGAATATTGATGTGAACTATGGTTTATATCCCGGCCAGCCTGATAAAATGGGTCGTCAATACTATCTCGGACCTGCAACATGGACCGGATTAGTAAACGAGGTTAGCCAAAGCAAATGCAAAGTTGCCTTTGAAAGCTCGCCCAATTCTGCTTCGGCGCATAGAATATGGAAAATGCGATTTGAGATAAGCGATTTGAATGTATCGCTTGCACCTTCTATTTTTCCTCCTTACACCAGGTTTGGTATCAAAGTTCATTCGTCGGCTGCCCCTGGTTTTGACTATAGTACTCCGGCTAATTTCATTACCAACTTTGCAAACCTGCATACGCTATTTTTTTCACGCAAACCAGCTACGGTACTTGCTGACGCAGGACCGGTAATTGGTAGTGTGGGCCTTATCCCCACTACAAAGATAAGTGCAGCTACCGGCAAAGCGACAACTGCTGCAGCTTATTATGTACCCGTAGATAATGCCGCCTTCGGCGGAGGATTAAACCTGATCGGCAATCGTACTACGCTGCAAAACGTTTGGACCGCAGGTGCAAAAAAGTATAAGATCAAGCATCGTGAAGGCACTAGCGGAACTTTCAGCGACATGCGTGCCTCATGGTATAACTACAGGTGGAATGGCGACGACTACGTGTTGGAAAGCTATGGACCAGATGCAAGCAATTATTACCTGCTACAATCGCCATCTGTAGATTTTTCCATCGATGATTTGCTGATCCAGGTAAATTCTAACCTGCTCAACAAAGGTCTTCATCAATTCCAGGTTGAATTTTATAACGCTGCCAATGCTTCTGTTGCAACTACAGCACAGACACTGACGCTTTATATTGATAACACCGTTCCGGTTGTGAAGCTGAATTCGATAAAACATGCAGGAGCCAACGTCAGTGCCTGTGCTATCGTTCAACTTACCAGCGACACTGATGGATTGACCTTTAATATCGACGCGTTTGATCCTGAAGGTAATTTGCGGTACTATGCACTAACAGCTGCATCGGGAAGTGGCGTTCCAGAAGTTATCAGGGAAGAAGCATACAATGCAGGTACAATGGGACCAAACTGGACAGGCGTTCAGAATCTGAACCTTCCGCCGAAAGCTAATTGGATACCAGACCACAGCTGCGCTTACTCGTTTACTGTATCAGCTTATGCCAGGACTACCAACGGATATGGCTATATCGGGCATAACTCTGTGAGCAAATACATTACGCTGCTTAAACCAGCGGGCACGTCTGTACAAGGCTTACGTATAGTGATGCCGAAAGGAATTGAAGTATAAGTCCACCATCTATATCACCCGAAAACGAAGCCCCTGCAAATCTGCAGGGGCTTCCAACTTTTCACGATAAATTCGGTTAGCCTTTGGGTTTTGGCATCAGCTCAATTTCATTGGGCTCATAGACGCTTTTCGCTATTGTTTTCTTTACGGGTGTTACAGTTTGGAGGTAACGGTAGACAGCTTTCATGTCCGTTTCATTCATGCGCGAGAACGGCCCCCACGGCATTGGAGACGCAGCGTGCACACGGCCTTGTTTCATTCGCGCAACGAATGTTTGTTCTGTCCATCCATTTAGTTTACCTGTTTCATCAACGGTAATGTTAGGTGTAACAAAACCATAGCCTTTTGTTTCAGGCGACGGACTCATAACAAATCCGCCACCGAAGGGTTCACCAATGAATTCACCGGTTTTTAAGTTTCTATCTGTGTGACAGCCGTAGCAGTTAGCAACAGAATGAGCCAGATATTTACCGTATTCCGGAGTTGTGTCCGCGTCGATCCTATCCGCTATTGGTTCAGTAGGCAGGCTGGGTTTAAAAATAAAAGTCTTGACAAATTTACCCAGAAAGTTGTATTCAGATGGCTCAACTTTATGTTTCACCGGTGGTAACGTACGCAGGTACGATATGATACAAGTCATATCATACTCGCTCATTTGTTGGAAAGGCATAAAAGGAACTATGGCTTCACCTTGGTGGTTAACGTTGTAACGCATAGTCCGGGCAATTTCACCATCTGAAAGCGCACCGATGCCTGTTTCCTTGTCGGAGGTTAGGTTACGAGCGCGAAATATGCCAGGGCCGATGTTTAGCTCAAAGCCACCTATTAGTGGCAATTCTTTGCCTGCTTCAACTTCCGCTTCCTGTCCTTTATCAACGTGGCAGTTAGCGCAGTGTGCAGGTCCATATACAAGGTATTTGCCATGCGCGATCATTTCAGGATCTTTTGTAGCCTTTGTAGTGGGGTACGGAGTTTCATCAAATTTTTTGTGGTAGCCTAACTGGATATACAGAGCTAGGCCGGCAACCAGCACTAATAACCCGAGTGCAATGCGGAGTACGATCTTCATAGATTTGGTAGTTTTGAAATTGTCACGCAAATGTAATTGCATGGAATTTAAATTGCAAGTGTTCTTTAGTAATATTTAATAGTGTTTAAAGTATTACTATTTAACCTGTAATAATTTCAGGTGAATGCACCGGGATTAGGACAATGTGTCCTGAATATGGTCCAAATTCTGCCAGATTGAAGCAGAAATTCATTTTGGAACATTTTTTATGCGTAAAGGGATAGGAAATTAATAAAATATGAACCTCAACAATTTCACGATCAAAGCTCAGGAGATTCTGCAACAGGCGCAGCAATTGGCATATAATAATCAAAACCCTAATATTGAAACAGCTCATCTTTTACAGGCTTTGCTGGAAGACAATGACGGCCCCATTGGCTATTTGCTGAAAAAAAATGATGTTAACCTTAGCTTCGTGGAAAGTAAACTGCAAGAGCAGATAAACCGCCTTCCAAAGCTTCAATCAGGTGAGCCGGCACAAACGGTCAGCCGCGAGATGAATAACGTGTTGCTAAAGGCTGCTAACATACTTAAGGATTTCAATGATGAGTTCGTTACCCAGGAACATCTGCTTATAGCTTTGCTCCAGGTTAACGATGAAACGGCCAAGTTGTTGAAGGATGCAGGTCTTACCGAAAAGGGATTAACTGCCGCTATTAGAGAGTTGCGAAAAGGAAGCACTATAAATTCACAAACGTCTGAGCAACAGTTCAACGCTCTGCAGAAATATGCAAAGAATCTGAACGACCTGGCCCGCAATGGTAAGCTTGACCCTGTAATTGGCCGTGATGAGGAGATCCGTCGCACATTGCATATACTTTCGCGTCGTTCAAAGAATAACCCAATACTAGTAGGTGAGCCGGGCGTAGGTAAAACGGCGATAGTAGAGGGGCTTGCACACCGCATTATTAATGGCGACGTACCTGATAACCTAAAGTCGAAGATCATATTCACGCTCGACATGGGGGCCTTAATGGCTGGGGCAAAATACCGTGGTGAATTTGAGGAACGCCTGAAAGGAGTGATCAAAGAGGTCACAGAAAGTGATGGTGAGATAATCTTGTTTATTGACGAGATACATACACTGATAGGTGCGGGAGCGATGGAAGGTGCGATGGATGCAGCCAACATCCTGAAACCGGCTTTGGCTCGCGGCGAATTGCGTGCAATTGGTGCAACTACATTGAATGAATACCAGAAGTACTTTGAGAAAGACAAGGCGCTTGAACGCAGGTTTCAAAAAGTATTTGTTGATGAGCCTACACCCGAAGATGCAATATCCATCTTACGTGGATTAAAAGACCGGTACGAAAACCATCATAAGGTGCGCATTAAAGACGAGGCCATTATAGCCGCCGTTGAATTGTCTCAACGTTACGTTACAGATCGATTTTTACCGGACAAAGCTATTGACCTGATAGACGAAAGTGCGGCCAAGCTGAAGTTAGAGATGAACTCCATGCCGGAAGAGCTTGATGAGCTGGAACGGAGGATCCGTCAGCTGGAGATCGAGCGCGAGGCGATAAAAAGAGAAAATGATGAAGAAAAGCTGAGACAGCTGAGCCACGAAATCTCTTTGTTAAATGTCGAACGTGATACCCTCAAGGCTAAATGGTTGGAAGAAAAAGAAATCGTCGATAAGCTTAACAAATCGAAAAGTAGTATAGAAGGCCTGAAGCTGGAAGCCGAAAAAGCAGAGCGTGAAGGCGACTATGGTAAAGTCGCAGAGATACGCTACGGCAAAATAAAGGAAGAAGAAAAAAAGATAGCCGAGCTCAGCGGGCAACTTGAGGACATGGACGACCAGCATAAGCGCCTGCTTAAGGAAGAAGTAGATGCAGAGGACATAGCCGAAAATGTAGCAAAGGCTACCGGTATACCGGTGCAACGTATGCTGCAGGGCGAACGCGAGAAATTATTGCACCTGGAAGAAGAGCTGCACAGGCGCGTAGTAGGTCAGGGCGAAGCAATTGTCGCTGTAGCAGACGCCATTCGCAGGGGGCGTGCGGGGTTGCAAGACCCTAAAAGACCGATTGGTTCTTTTATCTTTCTTGGTACTACCGGTGTTGGTAAGACGGAATTGGCTAAAGCCTTGGCCGAAGTACTATTTGACGACGAATCAATGATGACGCGTATTGATATGAGTGAGTACCAGGAAAAACACAGCGTCAGCAGGCTGGTTGGTGCACCCCCGGGATATGTGGGATATGAAGAAGGCGGTCAGTTAACAGAAGCAGTGAGACGCAAACCGTATTCTGTAGTATTGCTTGATGAGATTGAAAAGGCACATCCGGATACATTCAACATACTGTTACAGGTGTTGGACGATGGGCGATTGACAGACAATAAGGGCAGGATGGTGAACTTTAAGAATACAATTATCATCATGACGAGCAATATGGGGAGCCACATTATCCAGGAGAACTTTTCTGATCTTGAAGGGAAAGACGTAGATGAGGTTATTGAAGCTACCAAAGAACAGGTGATGGATCTGCTAAAACAGACCATGCGTCCAGAGTTTCTGAATCGCGTAGACGATGTTATCATGTTTCACCCACTGATGCGCAAGGAGATAAAAGGTATCATCCGGATACAGTTGGAAAATCTGCAGGAGCAGTTAGGAAAACAGGGCATTGATCTGCAGTTCACAGATTACGCGCTCGATTACTTGTCGCAAAAGGGATTTGATCCACAGTACGGTGCACGCCCGCTAAAACGTGTGATCCAGAAAGATATCATTAACCTGCTGAGTCGTAAGATCATCGCGGGCGATATAGACAAATTAAAACCTGTGTTGATCGATGTATTTGACGGTGTTGTGGTAATAAGGAATGAACGGATAACGGAAAAACAGGATTAACACAAAGCCCTGCATTTGCAGGGCTTTGTTTTTGTTACTTATTACGGCCATTACCCTGGCGACCGGGTGCACCTGGCTTTTTAGCAGGTTGTTGCAATTTTTCGCGTTCTTTCAATGGTTTATCGTCTTCATGCGATACCCCTTTTTTCAGATCTTTGTTTTGTTCCTGCTGCCTCTTATTGGGTTGCTCGATACGACCCTGTCCGTTTTGCTTTGACATAATATTCGATTAATTAGTTCATTTGCAGGAGCAAAAAATGTGTGCCGCAAAGCCGGTTATTGAGTTACTTTGGGTGTTTTTTAACCTTCGTGTTATGCGTACAATTTTATGCTTGCTGATTTCCAATTGTTTTATGACCTATCCTGGTATGGACATTTGAAAAAGGCTGACTCGATGCCCTTGTTCAAGCTCGTACTAATCAGTTGGGGAATCGCGTTTTTTGAGTACCTGTTTATGGTGCCCGCTAACAACAAATTTGGTATCAAAGAAGGGTTCAGTCCGTTTCAGCTAAAAGCTATACAAGAGATTATTTCGCTGTTGGTATCCGCAGTTTTTGCCGTGTTGTTCCTTAAAGAGCCGGTAAAATGGAATTACATCGCAGCTTTTGCGTGTATTCTTGGGGCAGTGTTGTTTATGTTTTATCCTTCTCGTTAGGGTCAAGCTTCATTCTTGTCAGAAGCGGGGCTTTGACGTAGGTGAGTCCTACGACAATCAACGTCATAACACCGCCAAACACAACTGCCGGCACCGTACCCATCCATTTAGCAGTGAAACCACTTTCTAACGCCCCCAGCTCATTTGATGAACTGATGAACATGGTGTTAACAGACGCAACCCGACCGCGCATATGGTCGGGTGTATACAACTGCAGGATTGTTCCCCTGATTATAACGCTCACAGAGTCAAACAGTCCACCCAGCAATAGCATGAAGAATGCGAGGAGGAAGGCCCATGATATGGTAAATCCTAAAAAGGCAGAGACCCAGGGCAACGGGTCGATACTTGCAACATCGCCAGATATGCCAAACACTATTGTGGTTATGCCGAATAAAGCTATACTACCGAGGAGTTTTGCTCCCGCCTTCGTTTTAAGCGGTACAAAAGAGAGAATTAACAGGCAAATGATCGCCCCGATGCCTGGCGCTGCCCTGAGCCAGCCGTAACCGGCCTCACCTACTTTTAAGATGTCATCCGCATATACAGGCAATAGTGCGACCGCACCACCAAATAATACAGCAAACATATCGAGGGACAATGCGGCAAGTATCACCTGAGTGTTAAAGACAAACTTCAGCCCGGTCTTCAGGCTTTGAAGAATAGGTTCCTTTCCCCTCATCATGAGTGGTAACTTCGGTATCAACAATACTGCTGTCAGTCCTATTAGCTGGAGACCTACGACACTTGCAAGACTCCAGGTGAAGCCACTCAATGCCAGCAAGCTACCGCCCAACAAGGGGCCAACCACAGCCCCGAACTGCCACGCAGTGCTACTCCATGTAGTTGCGTTGGCGTAGAGACGTTTTGGCACTACCAAGCCCATCAGTGCAAAATTTGACGGACTGAGAAAAGCACGCAACATACCCCCAACAAACACCCCGGCGTAGACGAGCCATACTGTCGCATTGATACCAACACCATTTTGAAAGTCGGGCAAGGTCAGCATGACATAAAACGTTGACAATAGCAAATAGCCAACCACGCACTGCAATAGCAACGTTCGCTTTTCCCGGTGGTCGGTGAAGGGCCCGGAAATCAGTGAAAAGCCGAAGGCAGGTATCACTTCCCATAGCCCAAGCAAACCCAGTGACAGCTCATCGTGTGTTAGCTGGTACACCATGTAGCTCACAATGGTCATCTGCATATTGAGCGACATGATCATGAAAAATCGCAGCAAGAGGTACTTCCTGAAAAGGGGGTAATTAAGTGTTTTATTTTTGAGCAAGAATGATAGTAACGGACCCAATGAGTGTTCTTTCAGCGTTCGCAAATTTATTAATAAGCATCATAACTTATAAGTCTAATTTGACGCGCAAAAGCTAAATTTGCTTGTTCATGAACAGCACCGCGCAGATCGTCGGCACATCTATTACCCAGGCATTTCACGAGCTTAGGGCCAATAAACTGCGTACGTTCTTATCTCTGCTCGGTATTACTATCGGCATTTTTTGCATTATCGGCGTTTTAACCGTGCTTGATAGTATGGAACGCAACTTGCGAACTTCTATGGCGGCATTGGGCGACGATGTTTTATACATTAATCGTCAACCCTGGATGCCTGAACAGGGGGAGGAATATAAATGGTGGGAGTATCTCCAGCGCAGGCCACTATCAGAAGTTGAGTTACGCGCTATCGAACACAACGCTTCCGGTGTTCGTTATTTATCAATTTACGACCGCAGCAGGGTCTCTGTAAAATACCTCGACCAGGAGGTGGAGGAAATAGCCGCTTTCGCTGTTTCGGAAGATTTCGAGAAGATCCAAAATATCGAGGTAGAGCGGGGACGGTATTTTTCTGCTGCTGAGCTGGCCGGCGGCAATCAAGTGGTGCTTGTTGGGGCAGACCTGTATGAAACACTGTTTACCGGCGATGCTGTTGATAAAACAATAAGTCTCCTAGGAAAAAAATTCGCAGTTGTGGGCGTGTTGAAGAAGTCGGGGCAAAATATGGCCGGGTTTAACTTCGACAATGCGGTCGTTTATCCATACAATACTGCTAAGGCACTCACTAACCTGTCATCAATGGATTGGGGGAATGATCCGATGATAATGGTGAAAACGAAAGAAGGTGTGAATGTCGAGGACATGAAATACCAGGTAGAAGGGGTATTGCGTGCGGTGCGAAGAGTAAAACCGGGAGAAAAGAATAATTTTTCTATCAACCAGCTCAGTCAGATATCCAAACAAATGGATATGATCTTTGCCTCTGTAAATGTTGTAGGGTCTATTATTGGCGGATTTTCTCTGATAGTAGGGGCTTTTGGGATAGCCAATATCATGTTCGTGACTGTGAAAGAAAGGACGAAGGTTATTGGGCTCAAAAAGGCAATCGGAGCCCGGCGTGGTAGTATACTTTCTGAATTTTTGTTCGAAGCAATTACACTTTGTATTATGGGAGGGCTGATCGGTATTATTATAGTGTTACTGCTTAGCCTGGCTCTCACTTACGGAGCAGACTTCCCCGTAACTCTTTCCTTTAAAAATTTCTTTGTAGGCATCGGTATTTCTGCAGGCGTAGGTATCTTAGCGGGATATATTCCGGCAAGGTCGGCTGCCCGGCTGGATCCGGTCGTTGCGATACGGTCAAATTAACGATATGAGCAAACAACGCGTACTGATACTAGACAAGGAGAGAATAGGCTGGAAACTGCAGCGTATGGCTTACGAAATATTAGAGCATAATTCCCAGGAATCGGCTATAACCCTCGTTGGCATTCAAGGGAGCGGGCTTGCAGTAGCAAAAAGTCTTGCAAAAAAGCTTCAGGAGATCAGCAAGCTGCAGGTAGAAGTGTTGCCTGTGAAAATGAATAAGAAGCAACCGCTAAAGGAGGAAATAACGGTTAGCGGAGATCTGATCGGCAAAACGGTAGTGCTGGTGGATGATGTGGCAAATTCAGGTAAGACATTGTTATATGCTCTTAGGCCTATGCTTGAGTTTGCGCCCAGGAAGATCATGGTTGCTGTCCTGGTAGACAGGCGCCACAAATCGTACCCTATTTCTCCTGATATAGTCGGCCATTCGATAGCGACAACTTTGCAGGAGCATATCGAGGTGGAAACAGACGGCGATGTGATTTCCGCCGCTTATTTACAATAATCAAATACACTTACAAAGGATACAATGCCCATTACATTAGTTATACATGGCGGCGCAGGAAATATTACTCCTGCTATGATGGATAAACAACAGGAAGCGGAATACGACGCAGGTTTGAAAGCTGCATTGGATGCGGGTTACGATGTTCTAAA
>JAJNBR010000318.1 GCA_021156265.1 Flavipsychrobacter sp. | reverse complement strand
GTGGCGCTGTCGTTCATTACGCTCAGCCTGATGCCCAGCGATTGGTTGGCCAGCGGCGCTCCGCTGTTATTGCGGGCTATACCCTGGTAGTTGAATTTTTTCGGCGCCTGTGCTAAAGCGATTGCAGACAAGCCGCATATGGCTATAATGAATAGTAAATGTTTCATGGAAATAAGGTTGTTTATAAATGGTAAAAAGCTATTTCACTACCTGGATGTTGAAACCGTATTGTAAACGCTCCCGGCCGTCGGAGAATAATACTGAAAGCGTATAGCTCCCCGGGGGCAGGGTATGCACGTCCAGTTGTTGCACTTCGTTGCCTGCTGTAAGGGTGAAGCTCTGGTCCATCAGCAATCTGCCTGTAATATCATGCAGCACCACCGAAAGCTTGCCGCCCCTGTTGAAGTTAGCGGCCAGCATCACCATGTCGCTGGCAGGATTGGGATACACCCGGAGGCCGGCATTATTGGCATTAATGATCGCAACGCTGGTAGGGACGGGATGGGGCTGCAAAACTCCCTGCGTAACAATAATATTGGAACCTGTAAAGGTGGCTACCATGGTCATTTCACCGACAGACCAGTTGAAATTGTTGCCGTTACTGAAGGCGAAGCCGCCCGTGGTTCCTACTATGGAAGGTCCTATGGATTGCGCGTTGGCATGACAATGCATCAACCAGCCGCAGGCCAGGCAAAGTAGCATGTGCTTTTTCATAAGCGATAGATTATTTAGATGATCAAAAAAGTGCTTTAGAGTTTTCGGGGTGCTAGTGATGGTGTCTTAAGTCTGATTTACTTACTTGTCAAAATTAGACACGGAAGGCAGCAGTAAGCACTGCTTAAAAGACGACACTGTCCTGCTAGGCTTGCAATGAGATGACCGCCAATAAACTTTTTTACTTCGGCTTTGCATAGAAATAGAAGCGCTGTTCGTGCACACAACGTTATACCTCGTGTGGTGGATGGAAGAGCTTGTATTATAGAAAGCCGGGCTATTTATAAAGAACGTAGAGCATCATTTTGGATCTGCGTGTATCGGATCGAAGGTAGTTCAACTGCCATGTAGCACCCTCATCGCCTTTGTATCTCGGGCAATCTTTGCGCGCGCGGGAAAAAAACTGCTGTAATATATGGCCTTGCGGGTCCGTGTGCCGGCGAGCGTTTGCTGTTATATCCCAGTTTTCGGCTACTTCTACCTTGTAGGAATAAAGAACAAGATAATATTCAACCGGGCAGTGGTCTTTAAAGGCTTTCCTTATTTCGTTCATAGTAGTAGGTAGCTTGAAATTTAAGAGGCTGCTTACATCGAAGGTGACTTTTTGCGTTGTGTCTAAAAATGCCTGCAAGGCATCGCCGTGTTGTTCTTTTGAATTGTAGTAATAGAGTATCTCCAGGGCATCCATGATGTTTTGTCCCTGCTTTATCGCGGTTTTTAAATGTGGAATGTAGAAAGCGTGATTGCGGTGATCATGTATGGCGAGCAGGTTGGCGTACAGACCACCATGTTCTATTCGGGGCCATCCGTTTTTCTTTATATAGTTGTATAGGTAGGCAGTGTGCAGGCTGTCTGTTTTTGCCATTTGTTTGCTTAGCCGTTTGCACGAATCTTTACTGCTGCAGTTGTCTAGCAGCTTCCGGATCTTATTGTCTTCTATCTTCATGTTTCTAAAAGCATGGTAGTACTCGCTCTTGGGTGCATTGTATGCTTTTGTGAACAGTTCGATATACCCGTCTTTATCGGCCTTTGAACTCCTGAACCTGGAAAGGAATTCAGGTAGCGTTTCGGGTGTCTGACCCAGGAACATCATGTAGTGAGGATCGCTTTTCAATAGATATTCGCCCGCTTTGGCGCTGTCGCCTTTTTGCGAGTATATATCTGCCTGGAAGTTGGCGCCGAGCGGAGTTTTCATCAGTGCGTCGCGCAGCTCCATCTTTTCCTTAAGGCTAAGCGTGTCGGTTGCAGCCTCGCAATGCAGGTGCATAAGGCAGCAAGCAGTCAGAAGCATGAAAGATCTCATGTTCAAGGTTTAGGTGTCGCATGAAATTACGCACCGAAACTATCAGTTGCAAACATGTGCGATCCTTGCGATAATGACGCAGGGCAACAACTTTTTATGACTCAAACCTAACGAATGCCGATCATGCCGCTGGTTGGTTGCTGATCACTGGCAGGGATACCTGTTGTTGTTGCGGTTTGATTGCTGCCTCCAAGGATGGTATACGCAAACAGGATGGTGAGTAGTGTCAAGAAGCCTATGACAATCGAGTAATGAAGAGACTGTTTCATTTAATGTGATTTCGTGGTGAAAGAGATAGTGCCGATCAAGTTGAAAGGCATTATGAAGGTAAATGTTGTTTTATATATAGTTCCGGCCGAGCTTGGAATATCATGCAAACTAGCTGATGTGCGGCCCTACAGCCCGGGTTTTTATAAAAAGCCGGAACGTGTTCACAGTGAAGGGTATGTGTTTGAGAATGCAGAGCTTTTTTCGTAATTTTAGCGTATGAAAACAGCCCTGCTTATTTGCACGATATTCATCACCACAGCATGTTCAGCACAGAAAGAGTTTGATTGTTCGGCTTTTTTAGCCAAGGAGATTACGGACGAAACTCCTGAAAAAATAATAAAAGAGTGCCAGAATTTTCTGAATTGCGGATTAGACAACACCGATATGAAACTGTTTGTTCAGCCACCCGCCATAGCCAGCCTTATGACGAAAGCTGCGAACGACAAGGAGCGACTTACCTATGGGTATATCCTGAGGCATGTTCAGGAATTTACCAACCAGAAAGATTATAAAGAGTTCAAGAAACAACCTAAGCAGGTGCAGAAATAGGTTTGCTCTTTTTCTGCCGGCGGAATGCTAACGACACACGACACACGGGTCACAAAATGTGGCCCGTGTGTCGTTATGGTTTCTTCGTTTTTTTATTCTGCGGTGACCGAATCAATGATAGCAGAGACCTTGCTGACCTTGTCTGCCGGAATACCGGCTTCTTTAGCATGCCTGCGTACTAATTCTTCATTGGAAGCATTGTAGATGCAATAGATCTTATCGCCCGTAACATAGCTTTGTATCCACTGGATATCGGGACCAAGCTCTTTTAGAACTTTCGCTGATACCTGTGAAACTTCTCTAAGCTGTTCGGGCGTAAAATAATAGGTATTTTCTGCAGCTGAGCTTTTGAGATTAGGCAGGCGACATTGTACCAAGGCCGGGTCCTCAGTTCCACATCGTGCCGAGCAAGCCTAAAATAGTGCCCATCCATAAAGCAACAAAGTACCCGAGTATGCTCAGTATCCAACCTACTACCGATATCCAGCCACTATGGCTGCGCATATAACCCATGAAATGATAGAAGAGCCCGGCGCATGCACCGGCCATCGGAGTTACTAACAATGGCCTGATCCTCCAGTACGGTCCCCAGTCTAGGTTGGGGTAGTCGACACTAAATATGAGAAATGATATCACGGCAAAGCCAAGCGCCAGGCCAAGCAATACGCGCCTGGCAAGTAATGCCGAAAAAAGGGGTGGTGTTAATTGGTTGCTGCTTTCCATGATTGCTTAGTTTAAAAATATTATTGGATATTAAAAAATAGTTGAAATAGACATTAGTCCCACATGGTTCCATCCAGTCCTAATACTATTCCTACCCAAAGTGTAGCGGTGTAACCGAGTATGCTGATTATCCAACCCACTATCGATACCCAGCCGCCCTGGTGGCGCAATAAACCCATAAAGTGATAAAACAGACCCGCGCCAGCGCCGGCCAACGGAGTTATTGCCAGCGGCCGGATACGCCAATACTTTCCCCATTCAGGATTCGGATCATCAGCACCGAATACAAAGAAGGAAATCACTGCAAAGCCAATGGCTGCACCTATCAGCATGCGCTTGCCAAGTGTGGCCGAGAAGAATGGTTCTGCTGTTACGCCGGTTCTTTCCATGACAGTCAGTTTAAATTTTTGTTTATAAAAAGTACTTTGTGTTTCAAAGTTACCGAACAATTTTGTTACCGCAAGAATTATGTTGTTCTTTTTTTATAGCTCAGGAGTCTTACTAAGGGTATGGCGGGGAGGCGTTGACTTTGAGTCGCCGGCCACCGTTAGACTAAAGAAAATACACAAGCGCTGTTACCAATACCACAAAGCCTGCAATAGACACGGGGTTACCAAAATTCACTGTCCAGCCAAGTGATTTGTACTTTTTGGGAGGAAATATCCTCGTATCCTGGCGGTTGAAATAGAATATACCGAGTTTCCAATTATTGGGATCCTTATGCCACCTCTCGGCGGTGTCGGGGTCGGGTTTGTTTTGCATTTGCTGGTAGATGATCAGTAGCGCCAGCACAACAATGCAGGTAGCAGCAAAATATTCGATACCCTGTTCCATGACCTAAAATTAAGAAATAGGAGCGTGCTTTGTACAGTAGGATCATTGCCGGTGTCGCCGGTATCCAAGTGATGACGGAAAAAACTTTACGGGTTTTCGGAGTAAAGCGTTCCTGCCTTTATCTTTGAGGTATGAATTCTGGTATTACTGACGCTTTGTATAATCTTCATACCCTGGCCGGTCAATGCCTGGGCATAAAAAGGACCTATGATTCTGTTGTTGACAAATGTGATGATGCGCAGCAATTAGGCGGGATCGTAATACAAGTTATAACTGTGAAGCTTTGCCAGGTGTGTGAAGAGCTCCGGAGATTGGATGAATTTAAAGCCAGCGATCAGAAACTGGAGAAGTTGCTTTACATAATCGAGCCGATCACCAACGAGTTTTATGGTTTTTCTGAACGGTTAGCGCTCAGCAGGCAATATGTAACCGTTCAAACCAATCGTAATACTGAGGGAACCTTCCAGTTCTGGCAAGAAGCATTAGCAGGGAAATTAGTTAAACTCGACGGGCTGCGATACCTGATGACCTTTCTGCAGGAAGTGGGCGCTTGCATAAGCGAGTACTACCTGGATGACCTGAACAAATATTATGAGCAGGAAGCAGCAGCCAATGAGGGGTTGGAACGTGAGCTGGCGACCGTGGTTCAAGGTACCCGGGAAGTAATGCTTGAGCGGATCAAAGATGTAATATTAGAAGTGCGCAGGAGAGAAGAGGAGGCCAACGCCAGCCAGGTCTGATCATGTCAATAAATGTAATAGTGAACACTTCATTTCCGAAAGTGGATATTTACTTTTTATTCAGTGACGCATCTATCATTCCTTTCAGCACTTTCACATCAATATCATCCAGCTTGTTGATGTAGAGGCAACCAACGCCGGTCTTATGCTTGCCCAGCTTTTCAAGAGCGGCAGCATGCTGTTTTACATCCATTGTGAGATACAATGAAAGGTTTGCTTTGCGGGGTGAGAAACCTATCAGGAACCAATCAACTTCCCTGCCTGTGTTAGGGCTTTTGTATCTTTTG
>JAJNBR010000079.1 GCA_021156265.1 Flavipsychrobacter sp. | reverse complement strand
TGCGACAACCTCCTGAATATATCAAACACCTTTTGCGAGTTGGCTTTGTCGAAGTTGCCTGTGGGCTCATCACCCATGATAATGGCCGGGTCATTTATCAGCGAGCGTGCAATCGCCACGCGCTGCTGCTGTCCGCCGGAGAGTTTGGAAGCAAATTTATTTGCGAAGTCCTGCATATCTACCAGCTTCAACTTCTCAATGGCGCGGTGTTCTATCTCCTCAGGCGAATATTTGCCCAGCTTCAGCGCGGGTAGCATCACATTCTTCAAAGCGGTAAACTCCGGAAGCAGGAAGTGGAACTGGAATACGAAGCCCAAATGCTCGTTACGGAAGGCCGCGAGTTCGTTTTGCTTCAAGCCGGTAACGCGATTACCACGTATCTCGAGGTCGCCTTCATAATCAGTATCCATTGTCGAAAGGATATACAACAGCGTACTCTTACCACAACCCGACTTACCGACTATAGAAAGAAACTCACCTTCCTGCACGTCAAAGCTCAATCCCTTCAGCACCTGGAATTTCTCCGGCTGCAGGAAGTATTTGACGATATTATCTGCTTTCAGTACTGTGGCCATTGTTATCCTCTTATTATCTGTACAGGGTCAACTTTAGATGCACGCTTAGATGGAAAGTATCCTGCAAACAACGTGGTAAGAAAACCGAACAGCAAACCGAATACATAATGCACCGGCTTAAAGTTGACCGGGAAAGTTTTGATACGTACGAAATCGCCCGCCGGGAATGGCGCGAGCGACAACAGGTAGCTGACAAAGAAACCGATCAACAACCCCAGCGCACCGCCTGCAAGACCGATCATTACCGACTGCAACAGGAATATCGCTGTGATATCGCTGCCCTGGAATCCGGTGGCTTTCAGTATAGCGATATCCTTCATCTTGTTGATAATATTCATGTTCATGATGTTGTAAATACCGAAACCCGCTACGGTGAGTAGCGTGAGGCACACAACGATGGTCATGATATTACGTATCTGGTTGCCGGCAAAGAACGATGCATTGGCTGTTTCCCAGTCCTCGATGCGCACGCCTTCTATCTGCGCCTCCAGACGTTTGGCGACAGGCTTAGCCATGGTCAGGTCTTTGAGTTTTATGTGCAGGTCGGTAACATACGAGGGGTCTTTGCCCAGTATCTTCTGCACCGTAGCCAGTGTAGCATAGCTGCGGCTTTCGTCCATGGATACAATGCCGAAAGAGAATATGCCGGCCACCTTCAGCGATAGGTTATTGCCCTCAGGCGTCGTCACGCTTACGCGGTCCCCGAGCTTGATGTTCATTTTCTTGGCCAGGCCTTTACCCATCACTATCACATCAGATGCTTTCAGCAGCTCGTCCAGTGAGCCGTAATCCATCTTCTTGTCGAGCTCAAAGAGGTGCGTTTGCTTCTCCACATCTATACCGAGGATAGTTCCCGGTATCTGCACAGGACCGTTGTTATAAAACACCTGCGATGATACCTGCGGTGCTACGCCTGCCACTTCAGGCATTTTTTCTATACGCTCGGCCATCATCAGGCCGTTCTTTATTTTGGAGAGCTCGTTCTTGGGGCGCATATGTTCTACCACATACCAGTGCTTATCTGTCTGCGGCTTGTTGATGGCCACTATCTTTTTGTCCTCTATATCCAGTGGTTTGTAGATGCGCACATGCGGCGTATTATCCATGGCCATGTCTTCGGTAAACTGGTTCACACCTGTCATAAAGCTGATCATGATGATGAACATGGATATACCGAACGTCACACCCAGCATCGCAATAATGCTCTGCTTCTTTTTGGTAACCAGGTGCGTCACCGCTATCTGAAATGCCAGTTTCCAGTTCATGGTTCAATGATTACAACCGTATTCTTATCGATACCGCCTGTTACTTCTACCCAGTTATCGTCTTCCAAACCCTTTTTGATCTTCACCAGCTGCTTCTCTTTTCCTTTCTTGATCATTACGCTGTCGCCTTTGCGCAGCGCAGCTTTAGGCAGCACGAATACATTTTTGTTCTCGGCCAGCAGTATGTTGGCTTCGAGGTTCAGGCCATACATACCGGTGGGCAAAGGCTCATCCAGCACCGCGTCTATGCGAAAAGATTGCTCGGCCTTGCTCAGCAACGGGTATATCTTAGATACGTGAGCGCGGTACACAGAATCCGGGAATGCATCCATCGTGATAAGCACTCTTTGCCCTTCGGTCACTTTGCCGAGGTCGTCCTCATCCACCAAAAGTTTTGCGATCATCTTACCTGCACCTATCAGCGCAATAGGCTGGTTGGGTGCAACGAGGTCGCCTTTCTTTTTATACACTTCGTAAACGGTGCCGTCGGCAAAGCTGCGCAGGTTACCCACTCCAGACTGTGCCTGTGCAACAATAAGCTGGTTGCGTGCCTGCTGCAGTTGCAGGTCGCCGCTCAGTTCCTGTGCCTGGTACTGTCGCTGCATGTTCTGGTATTCTTTCAGCGAAGACTGGTATTTCAGGTATTTCTGTTCGTACGTGCTTTTTGATACCGCTTTCTGGTTGTACAAACGTTCGTATCGTCCGTACTCTGCTTTATCATTATTCAGCTGTATACGTGCCAGTTCTATCCTTCCGCTCAACTCACGCAAGGCAGGCGCATTGTCAGACACGGTGGGTATGGTGCGATTCACCAGCGCACGCGCGGTGATCTCCTGCGCATCGCGCACGTCGTTATCCACCACAAAAAGTAACTGCCCTTTCTGAACGATATCGCCTTCATTCACGTTAGCCTTTACCAAATAGCCATCTATACTTGAAACTACTTTATACTCTTCCTCCGGCACCAGCGAGCCCGAAGCATATATCGCAGAAGTAAGCGACTTCACCTGCACGCGTACCTCGGTAGTTTTTTCTTTACAGCCGGCAGCAGTAAAAGCTAATAGTAACCACAATAGTTGCCGCTTCATTCTTAAAATTTTTGTGTGCTTAGTAAGTGATATAATATTCCGTCGGCCAGGTTTTGCAGGTACTCTATCCTTGCGCGGTTATATTCCCTGAATATTTCGTTGTACTCATCGAACTCCATCACGCCTTCTCTCATACTCAGGTTGGCGATCTTCAGGTTTTCGCCCGAAGCGGTCACCTTCTCCTTCAGTTCTTCATTCTTCTTAAAGGCTTCGGTATACTGTGCAAACCAGTCGGCCTGCTGCCGGGTGAGTTGCGCCTCGGTCTGCTCCTGCTCGTAATGTGCGGCGTCCAGCAGCAGTTGGTTTTTCTGCTTCAGCGCGCGGTAGTAGTTGCCCTGGAACAAAGGCACGTCGAGCCGCAAGCCTACGTTAGCCATACTGAACTCAGCGGGGTCAAAATCGTCTTGAAATTTTGTCTGGTAGTTGTAAGTGTACCTGCCGGCAACGCCCAGCCTCGGCAACCCGCCGCGGCTAGCTTCCGCTACTGCAAGCTCAGCTGCGCGTATATTGAATTTTGCCTCGTTCCATGCAGCACGGTTGGCTATGCTTGCAGGAGTTGATACTACCGGCCAGTTATAGTCACCAATGTTTTCAATGATGGTCAGATCACCGTTGGCCGCCAGGAGGTTTTTTAGCGCATTGATGCTTTGCTCCAGCATGCGGTTATAACTGAGGTCAGCCGTACGTACATCCAGTTGCAGGTTCTTCGAGCGGTTGAAATCGGCGGGGTTAATAACTCCGGCCTGCAGGCGTGCATCCATCACACGTATCAGCTCATCTGTGATGGTTACGTTCTCCCGGTTCAGCCGAAGCACTTCGCGGTTCACCAGCACCTGGTAGTAAGCCTGCATCAATTGAATATGATAATCCTCCAGCGCGGCCTTGCTACCCCATTGCGCTTGTGCATATTGCGTTTTGCTGCGTTTCAGCTGCGCCCATTTCCCGAGGTCAATGACGGGCATGCTAAACTCGGTACCCGCCGTGAACACGTAGGGCAAACCGAACTGTACTTTGGTAACTTCGCCCGGGGGCCTGCCGAATGCTTCGCCCGGTATTACCTGCGTAATGAGGATGGGATAATAATCGCCCGTAGCAAACGCATTGACACGGGGCAATAAGTTGGACGCCGTCAGTTTGACGTCCTGCTTCGCCAGCTTTGGCTGCAGCATGGCCTGTTTTGCTGCAGGCCCGTTCTTGTCAGCATAGCGCAACAGCTCTTCGAGGTTCTTTACCTGCATCTGTGCACTACTAAGCGCCGGTATCAGCAGGAAACCAAATAATGCATTCAAAAATCGCATTACATCAATTTCATGCAAAGAGAACATAACCTGCGATAGATAACAAATGATTGTTATCGGAACGGAAAAAAAATGCAAGGAGACGGAATCAACCGAATCGAGACGCTAAGGCTGCGCTTTATAAATGCACAGGGTGTAGGTCGTTTTATTGAGGGGGTTGCGTGTGGCCATGGTGAACTCTTTGCAGGCAACAGGAGGCATATTAAATGCTGGCCCCAGGGTACTGATATAGTAATCGGGCATTACGAAATAATCTACCTGGTAACGTTGCAACATCGCTGCCAACGTATCTGCCCTTCTGCCACCTCTGACCGAATAGGTCAGGTATTCGACAGGAAAATTCTGCCTCGGCACCAGCGACCGGGAGCGGATGCCGGCTGCAATTTTAGCCTCGGGGGGCAACAGCGAATCTATCCACCTGCTTTCTGCATAGCCAACAGCATAGCTGCGCATCACGTCATCACGGCCTTTATCGGTAAACAGCCCGCGTGAAAATAGACCGAAGGAGAGTACCAGCACCGGCAACATCAGCAACAACTGCAAACGAAAGCCGGTTACCAGCACCTTTTGCCATTTGTTATAGCTGATGGTGGCGAAGAACAGGGGTGCCACCCACAACAACGGCTCGAGGAAAAATCGTGCAGTGCGCTGACCCATCAGGGCAGTAATCACTACGTAAAAAATAATGACCAGCTTTTCCCTGCCAAACGTAGGGCGGAAAAGGAACAACACGATCACCAACGCGCCGAGTCCGATGATAGTGGTGATATTGCCGGGAGAGGAAGGCAGCAACAAGTTGAGCGGAAAAGGAAAAGTGGAGTCGCTGAAACTGTTGAGGAACTGCTGCACATCCAGCACTACCGGGTCGGGGTTGGATTTGAATCTTTCCAGCAGCGGGGACAGCGGGTCCCCGAAACGAATACCCTTATATACCAGCAACGGACCTATGAACACTGCAAATGTTGCAAACCCGGTGAGGATAACCTTCAACAGGTAAGACCATCTGCCATCTTTCAGTATCAACAATAGCACTATGGCCGCGGCGCTGATAACGAAGGAATACTTGATGCCGATGGCAAACACCAGCACAGCCCAAAACAGGAATATATATGGCGGCCTCAGTAATCCATCGCGATGCTGTAAAGCATGGAAAGCGATACAAGTAGCTGCCACACCGGTAAGCTGATGCTTGGCGCCCGATACCAGGAACAACACCAGGGGAATGCCCATGCACAACACCAGCAGGTCGAGACGGGTCTTGCCATTCACAGGATCGGAGTATACGCGGAGCAAATAACGAAAAGCCAGTAATTGGATGAAGGCGCCTAATTGAGGGCATCCTGCAGCTACACCCGGCAGGTTCAGCATCTCGCCAAAACCAAACATGCGGAAGTGCAGGTTGCCTGCATCAAAGAACAAGCCACCCTGTTTCAGCATATCGACAGGCACTCCGAGATGGTAATCAAGAGAGTCTGCATCGGTAGGTGGCGCCAGGCAAATAAAGAAGAGTGTGCCCGTTGTAATAACGATGGCCAACCTGGTGATACGGTCCCACCTGTTATTGACCGTCATCTTTAACGGCTGCATGAGCAGGTCGATGGGCTGAAAACTCCGGGCGGCAATCACGATAAGTATTGCGGCAGCTATGAACAGCAGTGGCAATCTGCTTACCCATTCGGCACGGACCACTCCTGCCATGCCCGCCAGTAGCAGCAACCACGAATACACCAGCAGCCCGCAAAAAAAGTACATGGCCCGGGCCTGCACCTCATTGTTTTTAAATACCCACCGCCCCAGCCGGTCGAAGACAATGGCCATGCTGCAGCCTGTTGCGACCGTGAGTACCGTTGACAAAAATGCAGGTACGAAGTAACTGGTTAAATCCATGCGAATAACAAATATACTTCTCGCGTGCTTACTAGGTAGTAAATTCGGTTGGTTAATAAAGGGTTAACGGTGTAGAAACGTTGTGGATCGTTGATACTGCGCTATATATTTATTTTCCGCGCCAATTTTTTGAATGAAACAAAGATTCCATTTCCTGGATGGGCTCCGCGGCATCGCGGCGCTGATGATCGTTGTGCATCACTGCTTTACGGCGAATATTGTGAGCGTGCTCGAAAAAATGGGACTGAAACCACTGGCCTTCTTTATCAGCAACTTCACACAGTCGGGCGTTGAGATGTTCTTTGTACTAAGCGGCGTGGTGCTGCTGCGACCCTACCTGCGGTCAGGCAGGAAAATTGACTTGCGCGATTTCTATTTCCGCAGGTTCAAGCGCATCTATCCTACTTACTGGGGTGCATTGCTCTTTGGTGCAGGGGTTATCTGGCTGATGATGAGTTTCCCAACCTGGTATTCAAAATCTATGCTGTTCGAGTTCTCGGCAAAGGAGATCTTCGACGAAGCAGCCATCTTCAATTTCGACAACCATTATTACAACCTTGCCTGGTGGAGCCTGCAGCTGGAAGTGCTCTTTTACGCGCTGGCGCCGGCCATTGTCTTGCTGCTGGCGAAAACACAGTTCAAACGGCGCACAGCGTGGGCGTGGACAGTCACGCTGCTGACAAGCGCAACTGTGCTACAGGTGTATCTTACCTCTACGGGCTCATCAATTTATTCCTATAACGAAGTCATCCTGACGCTGTTCAAGTTCATCGATTACCCGGTGTGCTTCGCCTTGGGTGTCTATATAGCCGGCTACGACAGCGATAAGAACCAGGCTACTGCTTTCATTGTAGCAGGCTGTGCGCTTTTGCTGGCGTCTTATTTCTATTTGCCTTTTGTACACCCGGGCTACGGACTATGTTATGCGGGCTTTATCATCTTCCTGTTTCACGACGGCAGGTTGAAACGGCTGTTTGAAAGGCCGCTGTTCATATGGCTGGGCGAGCGGTCGTATTCGCTTTTCCTTACACACTTCTCGGTATTATACCTGCTCAACTTTATAGTATCCAATATTACTCCCGGCCGCAACCTGGTGTACGGTGCTTTGACGCGCGGGCTGGCATTCCCTGCCTGCCTGTTTGTGGCTATGCTGCTGTTCCATTTTGTAGAGCGCCGCTATGCCAAGGGTCTGCAGACAGCCAATGCCTTCTGGCCCTGGCAGGTGTTGCGCACGGAAACTGCCGAGGAAACAGAAGTCCTTCCACCTCGGTGGTACGGCACAACTCCTGAGCCTGCTTCGCGGCCAACTTTTTCTCTGAAATATCGCGGGTAAAACCTTAGTTTTGCGGCACAATTTCGAACACAGAATGGAAATTCATGATCTGAAACAAGTGGCAGCGCAGGTGCGCAGGGATATAGTAAGAATGGTACACAGCTGCCAGAGCGGCCACCCCGGTGGTTCTTTGGGCTGCACCGACTTCCTGGTGGCACTGTACTTCCACGCCATGAAACACAATCCACAGCAGTTTAACATGGATGGCACGGGCGAAGACCTGTTCTTCCTGTCAAACGGCCATATATCTCCGGTGTTTTACAGTGTGCTGGCCCGTTCAGGATACTTCCCTGTACAGGAGCTGGCTACCTTCCGCAAGCTGGATAGCAGGCTGCAGGGCCACCCCACTACCCACGAGGGTTTGCCGGGTGTGCGTATTGCCAGCGGCTCACTGGGACAGGGCATGAGCGTGGCTGCAGGTGCAGCTACTGCCAAGAAAATGAATAAAGACAACACGCTGGTGTACTCGCTACACGGCGATGGTGAACTGCAGGAAGGCCAGAACTGGGAAGCTATCATGTTTGCCGCCCATCACAAGATGGACAACATGATCGCTACCATTGATGTGAACGGCCAGCAGATAGACGGTCCAACCAAACTCGTAATGAGCCTCGGTTCCCTGCGCGATAAGTTTGAATCGTTTGGCTGGGATGTGATGGAAATGGACGGCAACAATATGGAAGAAGTGGTGAGCAAGCTAGCTGACGCGAAAAGCCGCGCAGGCCAGGGCAAACCAGTCTGCATACTGATGCACACCGTAATGGGCAAAGGCGTAGACTTTATGGAAGGCACGCACGAGTGGCACGGTATCGCACCAAGCGATGCGCAGCTGGCACTGGCAGAAACACAGTTGCCCGCTACTTTGGGAGATTATTAATCTACATTAGTTATATTTGAAAGCCCCGCTAGTGCGGGGCTTTTTATTTGCCGGCATTTGGTACCTTAGTACCTATAAATCAACCCCATGGCCAAATTCATCCTTTACCCCGCACTGGCGATCTGCCTGCTGGCCTCCTGCAAAAAGTCTGAAGAGAAAAAACTGATAGGCGACTGGCTGCAAACTGAATGGGCCGACGATAACAATGGCAACAAACTGATGGACGCCACTGAAGTTCATAAGTCGACGACAGGTGGCATGTACAATACCGTGTATACGTTCAAAAACGACGATGAATTGCAGGTGCTTTGGGGAGACGTAATGGAAAATGGTACCTGGAAACTGCAGAACGAAGGCAAAGAATTGGTAACAACGCTCCACGGCCTCGTGACAAAATACAAGATCGTAACACAGGAAGACAATACGCTGTTGCTGGAAATGAAAGGCAATGGCGGTATGCTCTTCTGGCAGACTCTGACCAAACAATAACACATACAACGAAATTCAATGACAAGATTACTCCTTTGCGCCACGGCGATACTATGTCTTTTCACCGCCTGCCAGAAGGCTGAAAGGAAAATGCTTGTGGGTACCTGGAAGGCTGTAGCTGTAAGCTACGACACCAACGATAACGGCCAACTGGAAGCGAATGAAAAGATAGTTCCCTCAGCGAGCGAACCCCTGACCTATACATTCAAAAACAACGGTGACCTGGACGTTAACGACGGTAAGATAACTTACCCAATGACCTGGACACTTAAAGGCGGCAACACACTTACAATGACACTGGACAAGCAACAGGTGGTAGCCAAAATACTGACGCTCACCAATACCGACCTTACCTGGGAAACAGATGTTGATTTCCTGGCGCGGGTGGAGTTCAAGAAACAATAACAATACATCCTATTCCTATGAAGAGCTCACTCCTTTGCGCCGCAGCCCTGGTATGCCTTTTTGCTGCCTGCAGAAAGGCCGAAGATAAGATGATCATAGGCGTCTGGAGAGCGATCGGCATGGCGATGGACACTAATGGCAACCACAGTATTGACGCCAACGAATGGCTTTACCCTGCAGCAAATCAAAACGTGATGTATACTTTTAAAAAGAATGGTGACCTGGAAGCAAGAGAAGGAGCACAAGTTTACAATCTGCGCTGGGACCTGAGGGATGGCGGGAAGATACTTACAACCATTATAGATGGAGAAGAGACAAACGGCAAAGTGCTTTTACTAAATAATACCGATCTAAAACTGGAATACCAGGTCGATCGTTTTCTGACGCAGTCTGAATTCAAGAAACAATAACTTACTTAGCTCATAAACCAAAAGCCCCGCTCTAACGGGGCTTTCTTAACTGTGCGGTGGTTTGATCTACTTTATAGAAATGTACGGTGTCTGAGTATATCGCCGGGTCGTTGATGTGGGTGCGCATAAAGTTTTCCAGCTGGATGGCCCTGTTGAATTTCGACAGCGCGGGGTGGTTGACCGTTGCGGTTGTGAGCTTAGTAAAGTCCTTGTCCGCCTCTAGTATTCTTACCAAAAAGTATCCGGGATTATCCCAGCCCATTTTGTCACCCTCGCCTTCCACATCTATCCAATAGGGTACGTTGATGAACTTTATCTTGCCCTGGTCCTTCAGCCAGGGATCGAAATCGGTGAAGAAGATATTGGCCTCATAAGTGGGATTAGTACCGCCGCGGTTGAAGAAGCGCACATGATAATAGAACTTGTCAACAGTATCGCGCCGGGTGATCTCGTAGAAGTTATTCTTGTTGGTATCCTCTACCATTTTCCAGTTGCCCACAATACGATCATCAGCACTTTGAGACGAAGGAAAAGACAACGGGAACGGCGACGGTGTGCCGCAGGCGAAGAGAAGAACGCACAAGGCGAAAACGAAGTATTGAGCTGGCGTTTTCATGCATTAAAGATAAACAAATAGAAATCTCATATTAATGTCAAATTAGCGGCCGATAGATTCACTCTGCCAGTGACCATATAGCTTTACATAAACCGGAACCTATGAAACTACTCCTGTTTGCAGCCTTAATAGTCCTATTGGCATCCTGCAGCAAAGCCCCCGCGCCTATAGAGCCTGTAGTTGGACTGTGGCGGCTGGTACAAAGTGGCTTCGACAAGGATGATAACCAAATGCTGGAAAATACAGAAGTATTGTTCCCTTCTGATAGCACGGACTACTTCGTGTACAACTTCATGGCCACCTCCCGGCTGGATGTAGTGGGACGGTACAAAGGGACCGTACGGACGGATACTGGCTGGGAGTGGATAGTTAACAAGCGACTGGACAGTATGGCTATTCGTACGCATTTTGAATTTGGTGGCACCACCTGGCAAAGCTTTCGCGTGTTATCATACCAACCTACGCGCTTTGTGCTCTATGGCAACAAGTACAACGACCTCGTGATCTTCGAAAGAGACCAATAGCAAAAGCCCCGCAGTTGCGGGGCTTTTTACTTATTTCAGTATCTCGCGGGAGATAACCAGTTTTTGTATTTCTGATGTTCCTTCGCCGATGGTACACAGCTTGCTGTCGCGGTAGAATTTCTCTACAGGGAAGTCTTTGGTGTAGCCGTAGCCACCGTATATCTGTACTGCCTCGGTTGAATTCTGTACTGCCACTTCTGATGCGTAGTACTTGGCCATGGC
>JAJNBR010000078.1 GCA_021156265.1 Flavipsychrobacter sp. | reverse complement strand
TATCTGTGATGGGTGATACTATTGGCGACGTGAATGCACAGCTGAACAGCGCAACGGCAAATGCAGTAGATGCCCGTGTTGCCATCAACGGCCGCGGCAATGATGTGGTCATTACAGGTTTTTATTACCCGAAGGCTGTTAACGGAAATAATTTTGATCTGAACATGAAGATCAACACCGTCAACGTGCAAACGATAGAAGGACTGACACAATACCAGATCAGGAACAGCGTAGGCAATGTACGCGGCGACCTGAAGATCACGGGCACGATAGCCAAACCAATTGTGCTGGGCGAATTACGCACAGACAGCCTGAGCACTACGATAGCGTTATTGGGCGCGCGGTTCACCATGCCATCGGAACGTATTGTATTCACACCAACCGGTATCGAGTTTGACAATTTCAGGCTGATAGATGCGAGTGGCAATGCAGGACTGGTGGACGGAAAAATCTTTACGCAGGATATGAGCAACCTGGGTATGGCATTACGCCTGCAGGCCAACCGGTTCTGGCTGCTCAATACTACTGCCCAGGATAATGAGAATTTTTATGGCCAGCTGCTGGTGAGTTATAACCTGCGCGCGAGTGGTAATCTATTGACACCGGACGTTACCGGTACTGTCACTGTGCACGACAGTACCAAGATGACCGTGGTGGTGCCGGAGAAAGAAGTTAAGTTCCAGGAACGAGAAGGCATCGTGGAGTTTGTTGACATGAGCGACACCGGTATGTATGTACTCACCACGCCCGAAGACACCATTAAACGGAGAACCTTCAGGGCCGGATCTTATATGAATGTCAACCTGGCTATAGAAAAGAATGCTGAATTCACCGTGATAGTGGACCAGGGAACAGGTGACTTTTTGCGCATGCGTGGCGAAGCGGCTCTGAATACGGTGCTTAATCCGGATCGTACCATTGGCATCACCGGCACTTATACCATCAACCAGGGCGCTTACGAACTGAATTATAGTTTCATCAAACGCAGGTTTGAGATCCAACCCGGCAGTACCGTTACCTTCGCCGGCGATCCGCTTAAAGCGCAGCTCGACCTGAAAGCCGTCTATACTGCCAATGTGCCGCCTTTTGAATTAGTAGAACGGCAGATAACCGACCCGGCGCAACTCGTGTATTATAACCAGCGCCTGCCGTTCGAGATAGAACTGAACCTGCGTGGGGAAGTAATGGCACCTGAGATAGGTTTCGACATCAGCCTGCCTGATAACCGCAGCTACGGTTTGACCGGCGATATAACTGCGCTGGTACAAGCCAAGCTGGCAATGTTGCGGAACAGCCCATCGGATATGAACAAACAGGTGTTTGCCGTGCTGCTGCTGAACCGCTTTGTATCCGATAATCCGTTTGAATCAGGTACGGGCATTGACCCCGGGTTCGTGGCACGCCAGAGCATAACAAGGTTGATAAGCGAACAGGTGAACCAGTTTGTAGGCGAACTGATACAGGGGGTTGACCTGACACTGGACCTGCAAGCCACAGAAGACTATACTACCGGCCAGCGCCGCAGTCGCACCGACCTGAACGTAGCGGCTACCAAACGCCTGCTGAATGACAGGCTCACCATCACTGTAGGCAACAATTTTGAACTGGAAGGGAAGAATGCCAACCGAAACCAAAACACCAGCGTGATACCGGGTAATATAGCCGCCGATTATGAGCTATCGCGCAGCGGCAGGTACAAGGTAAGGGTCTATAACAGGACTGAGAACGATGACATCATCCGCGGATACGTAACTACTACCGGCGCCAGCTTTATTGTTGCGGCCGACTATAACCGGTTCCGCAACCTGTTCATCAGCCGCCGCAAGCAATTGAGAAGAATGGAAGAGCGGGAAAAGCAAAGACAGGAACAACTACCTCCCAAACCACCAGTAAGATCAACTGCACGTAAATAATCATGCTACGCATACTCCACTACTTACAACTGCTTCTCCTTTGCCTGCTACTCGCCTCCTGCAGCGGTACCAAGTGCCTGCCTGAAGGGGAAACCTTATATACCGGCGCCAGGGTCCATATAAAAGACCCCGGCAATAGTCCGCACCGTTTAAGAAAAGTGCTACAGAAAGACCTGAACGGTGCAGTAAGGCCCAAACCAAACGGGACACTGCTCGGGTGGCGCGTAAAGCTGGCCATGTACGGTCTTGCCGGCTGCGATTCCAATGTAGGCAGTGGCCTCAAAGGTTTTATCCGGCGATTTGGAGAACCACCCGTACCTGCAAGTGCCTTCGACTCGGCAAAGAATCATAACCTGTTCGTCAATGTGCTGGGAAACCGTGGTTTCTTTTATCCTGACATACAGATACATACAAAAACACGCCGCCGCAAAACCCATGCTACCTTTGATGTACACACAGGGCCGTTATACACCATCCGCAATGTGTACTTTCCCTCTGACAGCAGCAAGCTATCAAAAGACATAGCGGCGCAGCAACCGAAAACACTGTTGAAAGAAGGCGCACCATTCAACCTGGATCTGATAAAAGCTGAACGCACACGGATAGATAAACATCTTAAAGAGATCGGCTACTACTATTTCACCCCCGACTACCTGATAGTACGGACAGACAGCTCGGTTGGTGATCATAAAGTGGACATGTACATACAGGCTAAGGACAATATACCCGAAGACGCCGCCGAAGTATTCAGCATCAATAAAGTTTATATCTACCCCAACTTCCGTCTCGGGCAGCGCGACAGGAGAAGGCGCGACACAACGATAGCCGGAAGGCGAGAAGACACCATATTCCACGAGCGATATTATATCATCGGCAACAGGAACCGCTACAAGCCGCAGCTGTTTACCCAGGCTATGCAGTTCTATCCCGGCGACCTCTGGAACCGAACCGACCAAAACCTGGCGCTGAACAGGTTGGTAAACATGGGTACGTTCAAATTTGTACGCAATGAGTTTGACCCTATAGACGATAACCTGCTGAATGTATTCTACTACCTGACACCCACGCCGAAGATGTCACTGCGTGCAGAGATCAATGGTTATACCAAAAGCGATAGCCGTACGGGCTCCAACCTCAGCATCAGCTGGCGCCACCGCAACATGTTCCGCGGGGCAGAGCTGTTTTCGGTACGGGCTAACATTGGTACCGAGATCCAGCGCGGCGGGCAAAACCTGAATGTAAATACCTACCAGTTTGGCTTTGAACCAAGCCTCACGATACCGCGTTTTGTCATACCCTTCTGGGACCCGAAATCATCCAGCATCTTCGTTCCGAAAACAGTGATACGTGCAGGATATGATGCGATACTACGCCCGCCTTTGTACCTGCTGCACTCATTCAGGGCCAACTATGGCTACGAATGGAGAGAGAATGTAAATTCGGAGCACCTGCTGTATCCGTTCAATGTCAACTATGTTACCGTTGACACGCTAAATGAGGATACGACCATTTTTATCAACTACAACAACCTGCTGTTCGACGGTCTTATCATCGGGCCAACGTATGAGTGGACCTACTCTACCCGTGTAACCGAACAACCGCACCTGCACGATTTTTACTTCAACGGTATTGCAGATCTGTCCGGCAATCTGATAGGCCTCGCACAAGGCTCCAGCCTTGACCAGCCTCCGAAGAAACTCTTTGGTGCGCCTTATGCCCAGTACATGAAATTCGCTATCGACTTCCGCCACTACATGAACTATGATTATGGTCCGTTCGCCATCTGGGCTAACCGTATCATATTCGGCTTCGGATACCCTTATGGTAATTCGCAGATACTGCCCAACATCAAACAATTCTTCAGCGGTGGCAACAGTAGCTTGCGCGGGTTCCGATCAAGGCTGGTTGGTCCCGGTACCTTCCACGAAGATCCTGACAACCAAACGCTGGTGGAAACACTGGGCGATATCAAGCTCGAGTTCAATACAGAGATACGCCGGCAACTGTACAGTTTCGTACACGGTGCTGTGTTCATTGATGCGGGCAATATCTGGACCTACAGACCCAACCCGATATACAACTACCAGGGTGCCTTCAGCAGCAAGTTTCTCAGTGAGCTGGCAGTTGACGTGGGTGTAGGACTAAGACTCAATTTCCAGATATTGGTGCTGCGTATAGACCTTGGCGTACCTGTACGCAAGCCATGGCTCACCGAGAAAAACAGCTTTGATTTTGCCTTCAAACCCGGCAATATAGACTGGCGTAAAGAAAACCTGATACTCAACTTCGCGATAGGTTATCCGTTCTGATCTTAAACCATTCTGAAATACCCCGTACCGCTGTATGGGGTATTTTCTTTTTGTGTATGTTGCCAGCGGCATTAGTGCTTATCTTGCAGCCTCATTTTCGATGCAATGAAATATTTACCGATAGCTCCCAAATTATATACGCAGAACCGTCAGCGTTTTGCAAAGCTGATGAAGCCCAACTCGATCGCTGTCTTTCCCGGCAACCCCGTGCTGCAAACCAATGCAGATGCCAGTTATACTTACCAGCCTGATTCGGACGTATTATGGTTATCAGGTATCGTGCAGGAAAAATCAATGGTTGTGCTTTACCCCGACAACCCCGATAAGAATGCACGCGAAATACTAGTGCTGCTGCGACCCAACGAGCACCTGGAAAAATGGGAAGGCCACAAGCTACGCAAGGACGAAGCTACTGCCATATCAGGCATAAAGAACGTGCAATGGTTAGACAGCTTCGATGCCATGCTGCATGCTATGGTTCACCATGCAGATACTGTGTACCTCAACAGCAACGAGAACGACAGGCTGGATACTTCACTTGTGCGCCCTGATTTGTTTTATGTGCATGATTTCATGAAGCGCTACCCGCTGCACAATTATGAACGTGCCGCCAGGCTGACAAAAGAACTGCGCGCTGTAAAAACTAAAGAAGAAATAGATGTAACCAAACAGGCTATCGACATCACCGGCAAAGCGTTCACACGTGTGCTGCAGTTTATCCGCCCCGGTGTGTATGAATACGAAATAGAAGCGGAGATCACGCACGAGTTCCTGCGCAACCGCGCCACACGTCATGCCTACGACTGCATTATTGCATCGGGCGACAGGGCACGTGTGCTGCACTATGTAGACAACAACCAGGAATGCAAAAGCGGAGAACTTATACTCATGGATTTCGGTGCAGAGTATGGCAACTATGCCGCAGACCTGACACGTACCATACCGGTGAACGGTAAATTCACTAAACGTCAGAAGGACGTATACAATGCAGTACTTGCTGTACACGACTTCGCGAAGAAACTGTTGAAGCCCGGCATCTCCATTATTGACTATACAAAAAAGGTGAACCAGGAAACAGAGAAACACTGCCTGAACCTGGGCCTGATCACCAGGACCGATATCAAAAACCAGGACCCTGAAAATCCTGCCTACCGCAAATATTTCTACCATGGTGTATCGCATCACCTCGGTATAGATGTGCACGATGTTGGTCCACGACTCACACCGCTAAAAGAAGGCATGTTGCTGACAGTAGAACCCGGACTTTATATTGAGGAAGAGCAGATGGGCATCCGCATCGAAAACAATATCTGGCTCACGAAGACCGGGAACATCGACCTGTTCAAAGGCATACCGATAACGGTTGAGGAAATAGAAACTGCGATGAAAAGAAAGAAATAAATTTCATTAAATATATGTGAGGTACGGCTATGAGCCGCACCTTTTGTTTTCTATTTTGTCCAAAAGAACACACACCTTATTTATGAAAAAACTCATTACCTCCGCCATCCTGGCTACTACCTGTATAGTAGCCCATGCCCAAAACCTGTACATTAAAGCCGGTGCCGGTTACAGTTTCCCGCAAGCCGGACAAACCATCAACCTGTCCAACAACCAGGTGTATAACGGCAATGTTACTGTTTCCCCAATCACCGGCGATATTTCTAAGTATGATGTAAAACCCGCGTCCATAACGGCGGGCATTCAAGGACATATGGGTATCGGCCTGGAGCTGAATGTCCATCTCGCACTGGAGCTGAACGCAAGCATTGGCATCCGGCAAACGAAGACCTCTTCTACTACGTCTTTTCCTTACGTAGAGAAAAGCACACTGTATTCTGTGAACGAAACCTATTCCATGTACGCCAACACGCCCATTTTGATCAATCCGGCGGTTAAGGTGCAAAGCGGTGGGAGGTTCAACGTTTTCGCAAGGGCTGGTCTTTTATTACCGGCAAAAACCTCTATCGTGGGTGCATTTTCCGGTAACATAAGCGACCCGGCGCATTTGCCATTCAAATACAGCGGCATACACGAGTATAAAACAAAATTCGGCATTGGCTTTAATGGCGCCCTGGGTATCCAGGCCAATACGGCAATTGACTGGCTCAAAGTATGGGCTGAGGCTAACTTCAATTCCATGTCGCTGTATGTGACGGAACGCAACACAACAGAATACAAGATCGACGATGGCAACGCTTTGCATTTGCTAAGCGCTGACGACAAAACAAAAACTTACGGCAGCGAATCATCTACCGGCGACTCGACACCCACATGGTCCATACCGTTTAGTTCTTTTGGCGGAACAGTCGGTATATCATTCTTGTTCTAAATAAAAAAGCCCCGCAACAACGGGGCTTTTTTTATTGTTGTAAAATTTTTATCTGAGCCTGTCAACCGACTTCACCAGCTTCTGGTCTTTCCTGATACCGCGAAGGGCGGCTATGTGAAAGATAAACGATAACACCGGCAGTATAAAGCCCGCACGATAAGTGCCATTGGTAGACGCTGAATGACCTGTATCCGTCAGGTTACCTATCAGCATCAGCGTAGCAGCCACAAAGCCGATGGTCAGCACCATGCTGAACCACACCATTGTTTTTTGCGTCGAGCGATTCTTGAACAGGAAAATGGCGATAAGCGGCAATGCTGTAATGGCTGCTGCCAGTATCATCAGCAGCGGTGAGCTCATTGCTTCGAAATGCACAGGCTCTGCTGCGCCGGCAGTATTATATTGGTACAGATCGAGCAGGAATAAACCGGCATTGACCAGTGCTGCCAGGAACAGCCATAAGGTTTGTATACGTTGTATCATAATGTCAAGTTACGAATTTCTAATTTTTACTTAATCATGTCGCTTCCGAAATATGTATGCAAAGCCTGGGGTAGTTGAATACCCTCCGGTGTTTGATTGTTCTCCAACAGGCAGGCCATGATGCGCGGCAACGCCAGTGAGCTTCCGTTGAGCGTATGCACCAGCTGCGTTTTATTATCGCTTCCTTTGAAGCGTATCTTCATCCTGTTGGCCTGGAACACTTCAAAGTTCGATACTGAGCTTACTTCCAGCCAGCGTTCCTGTGCTGCGCTGTATACCTCAAAGTCGTAAGTAAGTGCAGAGGTAAAGCTCATATCGCCACCACACAAACGCAGTATGCGATACTGCAAACCCAGGTTTTGTAACAGCTTCTCGATATGGTCCACCATTTCCTGGTGGGCTTCGTAACTCTTTTCGGGATGTACCAGTTGTACGATCTCTACTTTGTCGAACTGGTGCACGCGGTTGAGGCCGCGAACATCCTTACCATAAGAACCGGCTTCACGACGGAAACAAGGTGTGTAAGCGGTCATCTTTATCGGCAGCTGTGCCTCTGTAACTATCTCGTCGCGATATACATTAGTAACGGGTACCTCTGCGGTTGGTATCAGGTAGAAGCCATCAACCGTTACATGATACATCTGTCCTTCTTTATCGGGCAGCTGGCCGGTACCATACGCGGTTGCTTCGTTCACCATGTACGGGGGGTAGTATTCTTTATACCCTGCGTCAATGTTATAGTTCAGAAAATAGTTGATAAGCGAACGCTGCAGTTTAGCGCCCTGCCCTATGTACACAGGAAAGCCACTGCCGGTTATTTTGTTGCCCAGCTCAAAGTCTACCAGGTTATACTTCGCCATCAGGTCCCAGTGCGCCAGCTTTTGCGCGCTCAGGTCGGGCGTGCTGCCACCCTCCTTTACCACTACATTCTCTTCAGGTGTCTTCCCGGCAGGCACACTGCTGTGCGGCATGTTAGGCAGTCGCACCAGTGTGTCGTGTAGCTCTTCTTCCAGCTCTGCAAGCTTTATCGACAATTCTTTGGTCTTATCTTTATTCAGCGACACTTGTGCTTTCAGGGTCTCCGCCTCAGCTTTCTCGCCTTTCGCCATCAGCTGACCTATGTTCTTCGATGCCGAATTAATCGCTGCCAGCAGGTTATCGTTTTCTGACTGAAAGCTCCTGCGATGCTCATCCAGTTCAATGATCTTGTCCACGAGCTCGGTCTCTTTGAAGTTCTTCTTCTTCAAGCCCTCCAGTATAAGCTCCTTGTTTTGCCTGAATAATTGTATGGGCAGCATATCGGTTAATTGTGCGGCAAATATAATGTTTAGCGCTAAAGCTGCCGTAAATGAAAAATGTAAAAGGAAAAATGTAAAAACAGCTCAATTGACACTGGCATTTTACATTCCAATTGCGTATATTTCTGATATGAAGAACCTCATCCTGATTTCTTTTCTCGTACCGGCAATGGCCATGGCACAGTCGAAGGACGACTATGAAAAAGCAATGAACCGGTTCAAGCAGTATTATAACCAGCAGAATTCAAAGAAGATAGTCGGGCTTTTCTCACCCGAAGCGCAACAATTCGTCGAGGATGCTTTTGGGAAAAAGAAGGTGGAGGAGCTCATCAACAAGTACGGGAAGATCCTGTCGTTTAAATACATCGGTGTTACCAAAGAAGATGGAGTAGCGATATTCAGAACTGAGTTTGAAAAACAAACATTTACCACAGGGTTTATACTGGAAGAAGGCAATAAATTTGGCACGTTCCGGTTCAACACCACTTCTGACGAGATCGAAGCTATGCTCCGCAATTCGGGATAGGCAGCGCTAATTCTTTACATTTGCTTATGATCCTTTCAGCAATAGTAGCCGCCGATGAACATAATGCCATCGGCAAGAACAACCAGTTGCCCTGGCACCTGCCAGAAGACCTGAAATTCTTTAAAAGAACTACCATGGGTAAGCCGGTGCTGATGGGCAGGAAGACCTACGACTCCATGGGCAAACCACTGCCCGGAAGGCTGAACATCGTGCTATCGCGACAAACCGGGCTTAACCTGCCTGATGGCGTACTATTGGTAAACGACCTGCAGGATGCCATCAAACAACTGGAAACCGAAGGAACAGACGAAGCATTTGTAATAGGCGGTGGTAAAGTGTTTGAAGAAGCGATGCCCCTGCTCGACCGGCTTTATTTCACAGAAGTAAAAACTACAGTAGAAGGCGCAGACGTATTCTTCCCCCACGTAGACCACAGCCACTGGAAGCTGGTTTGGGAGGAAGCGCATACCAAAGACGAAAAGCACGCCTTCGATTACACCTTTAAGCAGTACGAACACATCAACCTGTGACGCTACACGCACTCGTTCAATACCTGCTGTACAAACGGAAAGCCAAAGGCCGCCATGGTATGCACTCGCCATTTGTGTACGCCTTTATAGAAGATGGTATTCAAAAGATAAAAGCGGCTTCTTTAAAGGAGCTGCTCCGCACTTATTTCACCGGCAAAAAACTGGTGTTCATGGAAGAACAGCTGGCCACCCGCCAGGTGAAGATCTTATTTAATAACATCAAGCCCGATACGATCATTGCCATCAAAGACATTCATGCCACACAGGCGGCAACAGACGAATGGGACAAACTAAGCAGCAATCCGCAGGTGAGACTAAGTATAGATCTATATCAATACGGACTGCTCTTTTTTGATCCTGCATTCAAACAAAAGCAGCACTTCATTGTAAAATATCCGGCATAAAAAAAAGCCCCGCAAATTGCGGGGCTTTTCACTTAATAAAATTAATTGCCTTTCGGCTCGGTATAATCGGCGCTGTCGTTAGCCGAGCTGCCACCGATGAAGTTATCTACCATGCCCTGCATCATAGGAGGCAGTTGAGATTGTATGAATTCTTTGATCGTTTCTATTGACTTAACGGCCTGCTCATGTGTAAGACCGGCGCGCTCCATCAATAATTTTTCCAATTGTTCCATTCGATATATTGTTTTTAAAGATTATGCTGCTTTAAGATAGTCGAGTTTGGAATGCTCCAGCATTTGCTTTGCATAGTCCAGTGTCAGCCTGAACGTGCCATCGTGCTTTTCAGAAGGCAGGTCAAACATCGCATCGGTCAGTATCATCTCGCAGATAGCTCTCAGTCCGCGGCCGCCGAGCTTGTATTCGATGGCTTTCTCAACCATATACTCCAACGCAGCATCTTCTACTTCCAGCTTGATGCCTTCGTATTCGAATAGTTTGCCGTATTGTTTGATGAGCGCATTCTTTGGCTCGGTCAGTATGCGTTTCAGTGCATCCTTATCCAGCGGGTTCAGGTAAGTCACTATCGGCAGGCGGCCCAGCAACTCAGGTATCAGGCCGAAGCTGCGCAGATCCTGCGAGTTCACATACTGCAGCAGGTTGGCCCTGTCCACTTCTTTGGCCGCGCGGATGGCGTTGTAACCGATAGAAGAGGCCTGCACCCTGCGGGCGATCATCTTATCGATACCTTCGAAAGCGCCGCCGCAAATGAACAGGATGTTCTGCGTGTTCACTTTCACCATTTTTTGCTCAGGATGCTTGCGTCCGCCCTGTGGTGGCACCAGCACTTCCGAACCTTCCAGCAGTTTCAGCATCGCCTGCTGCACACCTTCACCACTTACGTCGCGGGTAATGGATGGGTTGTCGCCCTTGCGACCTATCTTATCTATTTCGTCAATATACACGATACCGCGCTCAGCAGCCGCCACATCAAAATTACAGCTCTGCAACAGGCGGCTCAGTATGCTTTCCACGTCCTCGCCCACGTAACCGGCTTCTGTAAACACCGTAGCATCTACTATAGCGAACGGCACTTGAAGCAGGCGGGCAATACTTTTGGCCAGCAAGGTTTTACCCGTACCGGTCTCACCTACCATGATGATGTTCGATTTTTCGATCTCTACATCATCCATCACAGGCAGCATC
>JAJNBR010000077.1 GCA_021156265.1 Flavipsychrobacter sp. | reverse complement strand
GATCTCTTCCTCATCCTTACATCCTGCCGAAGTAGAAACGGTGGCCTTCAGTGTAGTAGTGCCCAGCGCTTTAAATATCGGGTTAGGAATGTTGGAAGCAGTAAGAGAGGTGCCCGGGCTCCAGTTGTAGCTGTAGTTGTAAACAGGTGTAACCTGGGCAAGCAGTTGCATGGTATCGCCATGACACATGCTGGCATCGTCCTGCAGGGTAACTGTAGGATTAGGCTGCACGTCTATGTCAAAGCTGGCCGAGCTGTCGTCGTTAGGACAATTGACGTGCTTTCCGGTAAGGGTATAAGTGACCTTACCTGTGAACTGCGGAGTGATAGTTGGTGTCATACTGGTTGGATCAGAGAACGGAGAACTACCGAGTTGGCTACTACGTTCCCAGCTATAAGTATAGCGTGTATCGCCTGTCACACTCACTTTCACACCTTGTCCGTGACAGATGGCTGTATCAGGAGTATTGATCTTGAAACCATCAAGTACATCTACTACTACTGTATCAAAACCTTTACAAGTATTATTGGTAGCGCCTATCTGAACAAAGTAGGTCATATCACCCTGTGGAGTTACGGTCGGGCTTTCAATGTTGGGATTGTTCAGGTAAGTACCCGGAGACCAGGTTACATTATAGGTAACCCCTGTTATCGGCTGCAGTTGCAGGTCGAAGGTCGAAGGTATGCCCGGGCAGGTAAGGATATCTGTAAGTGGCGTAAATGTAGGTGAAGGCAGCATGGTCACTACAACGGTATCTGCATTCTTATCGCAGAAAGCGGTTTGCTGCGAGAATACCCTGTACGAAGCGGTGCCATAAGTGGTAGCCAAAGGAGCAGGGCAGTTAGTGCAGCTCAGTGTATTGGCGGGACCGGCGATCGTGCTCCACAGGTAGTTACCACCACCAGATGCATTCAGCTGTACCGGTTGGCCGGGGCATACACTCGTATCATTGTTGGCTTTGGTAGCAGGCCATATAAATATAGGAATAGTGTGAACGTAAGAATACATGATGCCGGGAGGATCGCAGGTAGAGTCGCGAACGGTCACCGAAAGGTTGAACAAGCCGGATTGGTTGGCGCCCGGTGTCCAGCTAAATGTACCTCTTACAGAGTCTGTTTTCTGATTAGCATAAGAAGTAGTGGCAGCAGGTATAGATGCGATGTGGTTGTCCTCACCAATAAGTACCGCGTTGGGGTTAGTTGATCTGGCCGGCGCATCCTTGCACCTGGCCGCCCACCATCGGGATACCACTTGGTGGCTGCGGTGTTACTGCAGGCGCTGTGGCGCCACAGTTACCGATAACCTGTACCTGCACGTCGCGCAGGATGGAGCCGATCAGTACACTATTACGGTATTCCCGGGTACGTATAGACAGTGTATACGCGCCCACCTGCGGCGATGTAAACGCCATCTGGCCGGTTGAAGCATTCAATGAAAATGTGTTACCAGCCTGAAGGGGATTGGTAGTCAGGTTATACGGCGGATAAGGTGCTTGTGGCGCGGCAAATGTTGTTGCCGTAGGAAGCAGGTTACAAGTGCCACCGAAATTATATGGCTGTACCATGTCGTTCGTAAGCGAGTCGCCGTTCGGATCTACCGCACCATTATTAAACTGGAACGGTACATTCACGCAAACGTATGGTATTGGTTTGTTGGAGAAATAGGGAGAAGAGTTGCCCTGAAAACTACCGGTATTATTAAATGTAGTCTCCGTATAAAAGTAAAGACCTGTAGAACCCGCAAGGTTGTTACTCGGATTCCTGTTACCGATGAACGTATAGAATGTCCAGTTGTTACATTGGAACGGGAGCGTAACATCCGCATAGTACCACCATTCGTGGTAACCCGGGATGCTGCTCGAAGTGTTGGTACAATTCGTGGGGTACAAAGACGGCGAACAACCCAGCGCTACCGGCGAACCATTAGTGTTATTTGGCGGAATAATACCGGGATACACCTGCATGGTTGTGTTATAGATCGTTGTGTTGCAGGTATTCTTATAACACAGCGGCTGCGAAGTAGGCGCGCCAGCACCTGTACAGTCGCGGTAGAACTTAAAGAACACCCGGTAAGTGGAGTCACTTATCCATTCATAAATGATCTCACCGCCCGCAGCGTGCGAGGCTTTCACCTCGGTAGGCTTTGCTGCGAATACCAATAAGACCAATAGTGTAAATAGGTACGAACTGTATTTCTTCATTTTAAGGTAAATTTAATACGGCCAACAATATAGTCTAAAAATATTATTTCAAAAACGTTTACAAACCAATCGAATTTTAAAAAATCTTAATTGTTAAAATAAGCTTGTCAACTACCAAAGACAGGGAACAAAACGCTAGCGTTGGGATACATGCCAAAATTTTTTCACCAGTTCGGATAATTCGTTCATATTCAATTCTTTCATACACCTGAAGTGTCCCTTCGGACATTTATTATAGCCCAGCTTGCTGCAAGGGTGACAGCTTAGCTTTTTATGTTCCAAAATGGCTGAGTTTGGCGCAACAGTTGAGTTTAAATTATTATATCCAAAATAAGGAAACATCCCCATCTCCGGCGAAGTATTACCCCACAGGGAGATTATAGGCTTATTAAAAGCGGCAGCGACATGCATCAAACCTGTATCGTTACTAACCACCACTTTAGACTTTTCCACCATATATGCCGACTCGTTCAGGTTGAATTTCCCGCAGGAGTTGTAAATTTTAATAGAGTTGCCTTCTGCAATTTGCTGGCCTTCCTCCCGGTCTTCCGGCCCCCCCAGTAAAATTACAGGGTATGGGATCAGCGAGATGAACTCCCGCCATTTCTCCACAGGTAATTTTTTAGTATTATATGACCCGCCGATAACACAGGCGACGTACCCCGCCCAGTGACTCATAGGAAGATCGGAATTTTTCAGTACAGCACTACCGGGAACGAAATAGTCCAGTCCCTGGCCGTCGTTTTTTATTCCTAAAGGTCGGATGGTGTCAAAATACCGGTCCACAATACTCTTGTCCGGCATTGTGTCGATCTTGAAATTCACCAGCATCCATTTGCGGAAGTTCAGCTTATCGTAAGTATAAGCCGGAACCTTCAGCGCTTTCTTTACACGTGCGCTACGGATATTGCGGTGCAGGTCGATCACCACATCAAACCTCTCTTTCTTCAAGTCTTCGATAACGGCGGGCAGGTCATCGCTCATGTAGTGGCATTTATCTATATACGGATTATAGGCGACTATAGACCTGAACGACTCTTTCGTAAGAAAATGCACTTCTGCCCCCGGTTTCTGCTGCTTGAAGCAGCGAACGATGGGCGTAGTTAAAACAATATCACCAATGGAAGAAAAGCGGATAACGAGGACCTTCATGAGCAGGCAACCTACAAAAACGGACGGAAAAACAGAAAGTTATCTACCAATAGTTTTAGGGCGCATATTTCAATTCGCACCAGGTCTTTTCATCCGCAACGCCAAGGTCCGCCATGGCGCCGGCACTGATACCGATGATGCAGTTGTGGTATTGTTTGGTACCGGGTATTACACTAAGCACCTTTACATAAATGCTCTTGTCGGTGCCGGGATTGTGTACCTTAATAATAGTACCCTTAGGTGCAGTGTTATGGAAAGCATAATAGAGATTTGTACCCTTGATCTTTCCGCTGTTGCCGAAGAACACAGCCCCGCCGCGTTCCTCTGTTAGATTCATCCCGTCGCGCGTTTGCTCCATAAAGAGTTTTTCTTCGGGACTCAGCGTATCTAGGGGGACTTTCTTTATCCTGATAATTGTATCACCCTTCTTTTTCGGGATAAGGCCGGCTGTCCTTTGCTGCGCAAAAGATGGAAGGAATAAACAAACACACAGAATACTAAACAACAGCCTAACCATAAAAATCGGGGTTAATTGAAAGTACTATATTCTCCCTAATCCGTATCGTTAATATCCATCCTGATGCGCCAGTGTTTCGGTAAATAATTGTTAAACCGGTTACCTAACGCCTTGACCCATCCTAAACCCAGGCCTTCATATGTTACAAGATACCATCCTTTATCCACCTCCGGTAGCTCGGCCTCTTCTTTTTTAAGGAATTTTAATGCCTGCTCTTTAGATGTTTCAATAGTTGGAATGACTGTGTTACGGTCAACACTGAGCGCAACATCATGAGCAGGAAGCCATTCTTTCGCCGTAGGCGAACCTATAGGCAAACCGGTTCGCCGCAGGTACACGTATTTGCTTAGCAGGTGCATGTCTGCTTCATGCTCAGAATGGATAGCACTGTACCCGTCTCCGGCTTTTACGCACAACCATTCTTCGTGGTTGAGTAAATGCACAGCCTGTTGATGCGCCTTTTTATCATGCGTGGTTTTGAACTTGGGATAAGTGATCTCTTTCTCTTCCTGTTTCTTGCGTAGTGCTGCAATAAAGAATCCTTCGCCTTTTACCCGGTGCGGGAAGAACCTGTAACCATGCATACCCTTCGATGTGGTTACCTGCACTATACCCCACTCTTCATTTACTTGAACGGGCAGGCTTTCCACTTCAAACTCATTTGCCAACCAGTCCAGTATCTCTTCATCTTCCTGCTGCGAGTAGGAGCACGTGGCATAGATCAGAATACCGTCTTCTTTTAGTGCAGGCCATACATCAGCCAGTATGCGTTGTTGACGCTGACTGCACAGCAACACATTGCCTTCACTCCATTCATTCAATGCCGCAGCATCTTTCCTGAACAAACCGGAACCGCTGCAAGGAGCATCGGTCACTATGAGATCGAAATAGCCATTGAGTTTTCCAAAATCTTTGGGATCGTTGCTGGTCACCCAGCTATTCATATAGCCCCAGCGAGAGATATTCTCTTCGAGTATCGATGCCCGCGTGCGTATCACTTCGTTGCAGATAAGGAGGCTGTCTTTTTCCAGGGCTGATGCAATGAGCGTACTCTTACCTCCTGGTGCACCACACAGGTCGAGCGCGCGCAGATCGTTACGTTCCGGTAACAGCCGCCTGATCATATGATCGAGGAACATCGAAGATGCCTCCTGTACATAATACGCGCCCGCATGGTACAGCGGGTCGAGCGTAAATACAGGACGGCTATCAAGGTAACGCCCTTGTTCGCACCAGGTCACTGGTTTGTTTTCAGCAAGTACGCCTGCTCCTTTTACAGGATGCAGGCGTACAGACACCGCCGCAGGCAGCCGGTGAGCTGCTTCAAAACTTTCCCTGTCAAAACCTTTAACGGTTTCCAGTTCGCGAAGCAGCTTTTCCGGTAATGCGGCCAATATGGTTGTTGTTAAGTAGAATTACAATTTGAACGGCACGCCGACATAGTTGTGCGGCGTTATCGATTTCAGTTCTTTCTTCACCTTGGCCGAGACCTTCAGCGTGTTGATGAAGTTGTGAATGTCTTCTTTGTTAATACCTGTTTTACCACGCGTCAATGCTTTCAGCGCTTCATATGGCTGCGGGTAGTTCTCGCGGCGCAGAACAGTCTGAATAGCTTCGGCTACCACCGCCCAATTGGCTTCGAGGTCCAGCTTCATCTTGTCTTTGTTCAGCAGCAGCTTATTCAAACCTTTCTCCAGCGAACGCAATGCCAGGAAGCTATGCGCCATAGGAACACCTACGTTACGCAAGACTGTACTATCGGTCAGATCGCGTTGCAGCCGGCTGATGGGCAGCTTCGCAGAAAGATGCTCGTATATCGCATTGGCAATACCAAAATTACCCTCCGCATTTTCAAAATCTATCGGGTTCACTTTATGTGGCATGGCCGATGAACCTACTTCACCCTCTTTTACTTTTTGCTTGAAATAGTCCATAGATATATAGCTCCATATATCGCGGGACAGATCGATCAATATCGTATTGATACGCTTCAGCGCATCGAATTGAGCAGCCAGGTTATCATAGTGTTCTATCTGGGTGGTGTACTGCATACGCTCCAAACCCAGTTTATTATTTACGAAGTCGTTGCCGAATCTTACCCAGTCTTTCTCAGGAAAGGTAACATAGTGGGCGTTGAAGTTGCCGGTAGCGCCGCCGAATTTAGCCGCAAACGGCACATGCGAGAGTTGTTGAATTTGTCCCTCCAGGCGTTCTACAAACACCATCCACTCCTTGCCCAGCGTGGTAGGCGAAGCCGGCTGTCCGTGCGTACGGGCCAGCATCGGTATGCCTTCCCAGCTTTTGGCCATCTTGCGTAATACCAGCACTATGTTATGCAGCATGGGCAGGAATTGTTCTTCCAACGCTTCTTTCCACGACAGGGGTACCGAGGTATTGTTCACGTCCTGCGAGGTAAGGCCGAAATGCACCCACTCCACCGCATCGCCGGCCCCCAGGGCTTTTAGCTTTTCCTTCAGGAAGTACTCCACTGCCTTCACGTCGTGGTTGGTGGTGCGTTCTATGGTTTTTATCTGTTGCGCGTCAGCTTCGGTAAAGTCCTGGTATATGGTACGCAGCTTTGCAGGCTTTGCAGCCACAGGCAGTTTGAAAATTTTCTTTTCGGCAAGGAACAGGAAGTATTCTACCTCTACCCTTACACGGTAGCGTATCAATCCAAACTCTGAGAAATAAGGAGCCAATGCTGCAAGTTGCGCACGATAACGCCCGTCGACAGGGCTGATGGCTGTAAGCGCTGATAATTCCATGGCGCAAAAGTACAGTATGAGCCTGACAGTATGAAGCGGTGCCCCTCTTTACCTTTTGGCCAACAGCTATTACATTTACATATGTGAGCAATCCCGCAACCAATAAGCGCATTTACGGCCTCGACATACTGCGGGCGATAGCCATTGCCTACGTAATGCACTGGCATGGACAGCATTTCATTGACGCGCACATACCTTATAGCGCCTACCGGTGGCTGATATTGGATGGGGTGGACCTGTTCTTTGTATTGAGCGGGTTTCTTATTGGTGGCATATTATTACGCATGGTAGCCGAGGGTACGGTAACATTTAAATCATTGGGTCATTTCTGGATCCGACGCTGGTTCCGGACGCTGCCCAATTATTTCCTGGTGCTTACATTCCTGCTGGTCACCTACCAATTGTTCAGGGGCGGTTTACCGGGGAAGTGGTATGAATACTTTTTTTTCGTTCAGAACTTCAACAGCCCCCACCCGGTTTTCTTTTCAGAAGCATGGAGCCTGTCGGTTGAGGAATGGTTCTATTTTTTGGTGCCGCTGGGATTGTTTCTTTTGCTATTGTTCGCTAAGTCTAACAAAAAAGCCGTCATCCTTTCATGGATATTGTTTGTAATAGCAGCAGTAACCATTTATCGAACGTACAGGATATTGACCCTTGAGCCGGGCGACAACTACAATCTGCTCATCAGGCGCGAGGTGCTCACCCGGCTGGATAGTATCATGTATGGTGTGCTGGGCGCTTACATCAGTCAATACCATGCCTCCATCTGGAAACGGCATGCGAACTTTTATTTTATCCTCGGTCTGATGGTCATTTTCGGCACAAGGATCTATTTAGAATACAACACCGTGTTTTCGTTATACTGGCAATTCACACTTATGTCCATCGGCATATTATTTCTGCTACCGAAACTTAGTAGTATCAAAACAGGAAAGGGACTTCCCTACCGCTCTATCACCTTGATAAGTATCATCTCCTATTCCATGTACCTTCTTAACCACCGCATAGACGTAGTGATCGAAGCACTGTTCAAAAAAGCAGGTGCAGACCTTTCAGTTAATGCTGCTGCTGGCATAGCAGCCTACATTGTGTTCTGGTTGGTTAGCATTGGCAGTTCTTATTTGCTTTACAGCTATTTCGAAAAGCCGATGACCAGGCTGCGGGAACGCTTCAAGCCTAACGGTGCAGGCGACACTAATCCAGCAATACCGAATATTTCAAGTAATTTCCAGTCGTAAAACCTGTCCATGCGTTTACTGTCTTCGCTTATCCTCGTCTTTTGTGTTTTTGTAACAACTGCGCAGTCGTTGTTTATTGCCGGACCTATGGCTGGCCATGTCAGTCGCACCACGGCGAACGTGTGGATAGAAGCCGATGAAAATGTTTCGAAACTGCAAATCGCTTATTGGCCGGCAAACGATTCAACACAGCGAAAGAGTTTTGATTACTATGGCGAGCTGAATAAGCGCTTCAACACAGCTGTTTTCAAAATAAATGAATTGACTCCAGGCACAACCTACCATTACGAGATAACGGCAGCGTCTAATGGCAAAGGACAGCGGATACCCGGACGCTTTACGACGCAACCGAAAGACGAGGTGGTTAACTTCTCTTTCCTCACTGGCTCCTGTGCATCAAACGTATTGGACACATCAATCTTCACCTCAATGGCCAATACGCCTTCCGACTTCATGGTGTGGCTGGGCGATAACTGGTACCTGCCTAATAAAATACCACGTAACGAGATCCTGTGGCAGGGAGCTTACCATGTACGCTGCAAACCTATCTTGCAACCATTGTTACGGGCCATGCCACATTACGCTACATGGGACGATCACGATTATGGGCCCAACGACTCCGACAAAGATTTTCCTTTGAAAGAGGACGCACGCAGAGCGTTCATTGATTACTGGGCGAATCCCTCCTACGGCAACGACGACAAAGGTATCTATACCAGCTTTACCTATGGCGATGTGAAATTCTACCTGCTGGACGACCGCTGGTGGCGAAGCAGCGACCGCGAAGCAGCGATGGTAAAAGGCAAGCCCAATAAGTCAAAGCTGATGTTCGGCGAAGAACAGATGGACTGGCTCAAGAAAGAACTGCGTAACAGTGATGCTACTTTCAATATCATTGTTTCCGGCAGCCAGATGCTGAATGAATACACCAAATACGATTGCTTTTACCAGTTCCCCGAAGAGTATGACGAGTTGATGGATATGATTGAGAACAGGCGGATAGAGGGCGTCATCTTCTTCACCGGAGACCGTCACCATTCAGAGATCATCCGCCGCGAAAGGCGCAGGCATTACCCGCTTTACGACGTAACCGTTTCTCCGTTTACCTCGGGCGTTCATAAAGTAGACAAGGAATTTGATAACCCACAACGTGTGCCCGGCACACTCATCGACCAGAAGCAGAACTACGCGCGGGTATCTATATCAGGCGTAAAAGGACAACGAAAACTGCGTGTTGAATACTTTGGGCTTAAAGGAGAACCGTTGGCAACATGGGAGACAAGCGAGGACGAGTTGCGCTATAAATGGTAGCAGCCAGGTGTTTTGATATGCAGTACATTTTCCCAACATTTGCACTCACCCCAAAACACATACACATTGAAAACACGTTCTTTTATCGCCTGCCTGTTACTGGCATCGGGAGCTGCCACGGCACAATCTACGGGAGATTATCTTAATTCAATACGCGGCAACGCGGCTGCGCTTACCGCTTTCTTTTCAGCTATGCCAAAAGGTGGTGACCTCCACCACCACTATACAGGCTCGGTTTATACCGAGACCTATATCAACCGTGTTGTAACCAACAATTACTTCATCAACAAGACTACCAACGTCGTGCGCAAAGACAGTGCTAAAGGGTTTGTGCGCATTTCAATGCTCGGCGATTCGTTGGGTTACTACAAACAGCAACTGGTGCAGAAATGGTCGGTGAAGGATTATAACGGTGTCAGCTATCCTTCCGATAAACAGTTCTTCGAGACCTTCGGCGGCTTCGGCGTTACGAGTGGCGACAGCCTGAAACAGGGACTGCTGGAATTGAAGAACCGCGCGATCAAGGAGAACGTGAGTTATATCGAGACCATGTTCACCAGCATACCTTGCAATATTGACCTGGGTGGTATCAGCAAGTACACAGCACTATTGAGAACCGCACAGGCCAAACGCGACGAAGCCACTGCGCAACGCTTGCTGCGTGAGTTATATAGCTGGCTGCAAACAAAGAACATAGCTGCATGCGCCCGCACCTACAATGAGCAGGTAGCCAAACTACATGCTGACGCAGGTATCGACGATGACCGCTTCACCATGCGTTACCAGAACTATGTAACGCGCGTGGTGCCACCCCTCAACATATTCAAAAGCCTGGCAGTGGCTTTCGAGTCTGCTAATACAAGTCCGCTGCTGGTAGGTGTGAACATTGTGGCGCCCGAGAACGACGAGACATCAATGGCCGATTACTGGCTGCACATGCAGATGTACAATTTCCTGCACAAGCAATATCCTAAAGTGGAATATGCCATGCACGCCGGGGAGCTGGCGCTCGGTATGGTACAACCCGAAGAACTTACCTGGCACATCAGTGATGCTGTACACGTGGCAGGTGCGAAGCGTATAGGTCACGGAGTAGATATACCCTACGAACAAAACAGCTACGACCTGCTGCGTTACATGGCAAAGAACAAGATAGCCGTTGAGATCAACCTTGTGAGCAATGAGTTCATCCTGAAGGTAAAGAACGACAGGCATCCGGTAAGCCTTTATGAGCGCTTCCATGTGCCCATCGTTATCAGCACCGACGATGCAGGTGTGCTGCGCACCAACCTGATTGAACAATACGTACTGCTGGCCAAACGCTATCCCGAGATCAGCTATCAGGACATCAAGCGTTATGTATTCAACAGCATCAGGTACTCTTTTATAGAAGAGCAGAAGGTAAAAGACAAGCTGACCGCTGACGTTGAAAAACGCTTTAGCGAGTTCGAAGCCAATATCGAACACCTCAGCAGCCAGCGGTAACGCTATTCATTATGACGCCCAGGTAACAGTTACCATGACCACCGGAACAGCTTTTTTGTAATTTCACCTGACAATATCCTGCTATGAGAAACCTGCTTTACCTCCTTATCCTGTCCGCTGCTGCATTTAAGGCAGAGGCACAGCAATACCAATACGTACCCACCACTGCCTATCCTGCTATGTGGCAGGTCATCTCCGTGTACACCGAGGATGATAGTGCCAAGTTTTCCAGGAAATGCACACAGGTCAATTGGCAATTTACAATGCATGGTGCGGATACCTTAGTTAACGGAAAGTACTATAAAATGATTACCTCGCGCGAGTACAGCGATTATTATTTCACGCTGTTGAACCAGGAATGCCCGCTCCCCGACGTTAAACCCAAAGTCGCAAACCATCCGGAGAGCGTTTATACTTTCATCCGGGAAGACAATAAGGCTCTTTATGACTGGCACCTCGGCTACCCCTATTTTGACTTTAACGCAGGAATCGGAACAAACTCTCCCAACTCCGGATATATGCAGAACGTAGCTGCCATTGATACCATAGCCATGGGCGGAGTATTAAGACGTCGTTTTATCACCCAATATGATACTATCATTGAGGGAATAGGCACCCTTCGCGGAGGACTCGCACCTATTGCCCTGGGCAAGTCAAGGCTAACCTGTTTTGAATCGAATGGCCAGATCATCTATCAAGACCCTTATACCCCTTGCGGCGCCCTATTCCCCAAGGGCACACCAACTGATGTCGCTGATGCCTCTGCAGTGCCGGAAGCAATTATATACCCCAACCCATTTACGGACAACATCCGGATCAACCATGCTCCCGACGGTGCTATAGCCGGTATTTACAATAGCATTGGTCAACTGGTTACGCGCCAGTCTGCCAGCAACATGATAGAAACTACCAGTCTGCCTTCCGGCATGTATTTCATTATTTTAAAGAGTGCAGATGGCAATACCATTTACACCCAAAAGCTGCTGAAACAATAGGCTTCGGCTTAATCTCATCCACACATTACACTTTAACAAAATGTAAATAGTGTGAAAGAGCGATTAAAAATCTAATTTTGTACCCCTTTAGAATTAGACTTAATCCCGGTTTCGGAAAGCATGGCATTATTAGGCAACATCATAGCCCGTTCATTAGAGATACGTAAACAGTTCAAGCTACCGGTGGCAACACCGGGTGCTTACCAACGGCATACGCTGCGCCAGTTGCTGGAGCGTGGCCAATACACCAAGTTCGGCAAGTTCTATGGGTTTGACCAGATACTGAGCCGGGAGGTCGATTTCACCCGGGCCTTCCGCGACAGGGTGCCAGTGCACACCTACAATGAGATGTTCGCGCAATGGTGGCACCGCTGCCTGAAAGGCGAGGAGAATGTGACCTGGCCGGGCAAAGTAAAGTACTTCGCCCTGAGCTCGGGAACTTCAGAGAGCGCCAGCAAGCACATTCCCGTGACCCGCGATATGATCAAGTCCATCAAGAAGGTAGGCTTTAAGCAGCTCTACAGCCTGCTGGACTTTAAAGTTCCCTCCAAAGTATTCAGCAAAGGTGTGCTGATGCTGGGCGGCACAACC
>JAJNBR010000076.1 GCA_021156265.1 Flavipsychrobacter sp. | reverse complement strand
TATTCCAAGGCACGCATCCAAAAGTGATGCAAGACCGTATCAATAAAACAAACTGGAAGTTTGATTACGACATATCATTCAACAACCTCTCTACAAAAGAAAAGCTGAAGTCTTTTGCCGATAAATACCTCGGCCTGAACTTCAGCTATAAAAATTATAAACTGATCTAGTTAAGCTTACCTGTAAATATTTCTGCGTCTTTATCCAGGAAACGCTCTGCTGCTACCAGGTCGTCGTGAAGAATCCTGTCTTGTTTCATGAACGAAATTTCTTTTCGCAACGCTTCGTACACCTGCTGCAACACTGGTGATGTTTTGCCGGGACGGCGAAAATCAATGGCTTGTACCGCAGTAAGCAATTCAATACCCAACACACGCTGTACGTTCAATATCACCTTACGCAGCTTGGTTGCAGCGTTTGCACCCATACTCACATGGTCTTCCTGGCCATTGCTGCTTACAATGCTGTCCACAGAAGCCGGCATACACAAGTGTTTGTTTTGACTAACGATAGCAGCGGCTGTATACTGCGCAATCATAAAACCGCTGTTTAGACCTGCATCAGGCGCCAGGAATGGCGGCAAGTCGCGCTGACCGCTTATTAGCAAATAAGTGCGGCGTTCAGAAATATTAGCAAGTTCTGCCATAGCAATAGCCAGGAAATCGAGATGCAATGCTAAGGGCTGGCCATGGAAATTACCACCACTTACAATCACATCTTCATCGTGAAATACGATAGGGTTATCGGTTACAGCGTTGATCTCTATTTCTACCACGTTCGCTACCGTATCGATCACGTCCTTGGTGGCACCATGAACCTGTGGTATGCAGCGGAAAGAATACGGGTCTTGTACCTGTTTCTTCTCCAGTGTTTGAATACCGCTGCCCTGCAACAATTGCAGCATGCGTGCAGCTGTATCTATCTGTCCTTTATGCGGGCGGACCCGGTGAATAGAGTGACGGAAAGGTTCACTTTTTGAGGCAAACCCATCTACCGACAAAGCGCCGATCACATCGGCCCAAACAGACAACCTTTTAGCTGCCATCAATGCCCAGGAGCCGTAGCTGCTCATAAATTGTGTACCATTCAACAATGCAAGGCCTTCTTTCGCAGACAATGGCATTGGTTCCAGGTTGGTCTCTTTCAACACTGCTGCAGCATCACGCACCTGACCTTTATAACGGACCCTACCTTTCCCAAACAGCGGCAAACTTAAATGGGCCAAAGGCGCCAGGTCGCCCGAAGCGCCAAGTGAGCCTAGTTCAAATACTATGGGATGAATGCCCAGATTGTAAAAATCGGCAAGCCTTTGTACGATCTCAGGACGCACACCGCTGTATCCCTGGCTCAGTCCGTGTATTTTAAGCAGCAGCATTAGCCTTACAATCTCCTCAGGAACCTCATCGCCCATACCGCAGGCATGCGAGCACACAAGGTTTTCCTGTAACTGCGCCAATTCGTTGGATTCTACACGAACATTACACAACGATCCGAAACCGGTATTTATACCGTAATAGGTGTTGCCACCTTTCAATATATTCTCGAGGTAAGCACGGTTGGTTGCTATGCGTTCGTTAGCGCCTGCAGACAGGGCAAGTTTATCGCCCCAGCTTTTCAATATGTCTATAGATATGTGCTCAGGTAGTTGCATGCAGCTAAATTTGGTTGCAAATGTAACCATTACTAGGCAGAGGCTAAAGCCTTAGAAAAGGTAACTACTTGTTGGCGCGGATAATATTCGCAAGGTCGGCTTCGAGACTCTTGCGGGGACTTTCTGTTATACGTCCTACCTCCTTACCATTACGAAGCACGATGACTGTAGGCACAAGGTTGATGCTATATTGCGTATGTGCACCATCGGTCGTTGTCTTTGTGCGGTCAACACCATACATCGTCAGCTCCTCCATTGGGAAACGGGCATCGGTCAGCACTTTGTATAGCTGGGGAATGAGTACGTGAGAATCGTCGCACCAGGTGCCCATAAAGGTAATAAGCCTGTATTGTGATAGATTTTCTTTCAGAAGTTCGATACTGGCAGCATCCGGCTCGTATGCTTGTGCACCTTGCCGCAACCAGTTAAATGTCTTTTCCTGCTCCAGGTCGGCAAAACTAATGTTGCCACGGTATACGACCGATCCATTCTTTTCATCAGTTGTTGTTTCGTACTTATCCTGTGCCGTAATGGTTAAATTCATCATCATCAAAGCTGCTATCACAAATATTTTTCTCATCTAAAGCTGGTTCTTGATATCCACCAATTTATTTCTAAGCTGCAGGAGGGATTGCTTTAAATCGAGTGTCTGAACAGGCGTTTTTTTCGCATCCTTCAGTCGGGCCTTGGCTCCGGCTATGGTATAGCCTTTTTCTTTTACCAGATGGTAAATAGTACGCAATTCGTTGATCTGCTCGGGCGAATATAGGCGATCACCTTTACGCGTAGTACGCACTTTCAGGGCAAATTCATTTGTCCAAAAACGAATATGAGATGTGGCCACATAGAACAAGCCGGCCACTTCGCCAATGGAATAGTATTGCTTATCTGGCGTCCAGCCTTCCAGGATGGCCCGCGCTTCTGGTTTTTCTCTTTTTACAATTTCCTTTTTAACCGCTTTTACTGCGGTCTTCTTAGCTGCTGGTTTTTCTTTTTTAGTCGCAGGCTTACGCTTTTTCTCTTCTACCTTTGTTACCTCGCTCGCTTTTACTATTCTCGCTGGCACCTCAGGTATTAGCAGTGGTGCAGGCATTGCCGTCTCGCGCACTGCCTGTATTTCTTCTACGCCCTTCAGAGACTCCTCCGGTGTCGACTGGGACACTGGCGTCTCGTGCGCTGCTCGCATTACTTCCCGTGCTTTGGCAAGTGCTTCCTGTGTCGGGTGCGGCGCTGAGATAGGGACTTCGTGCGCTGCCTTTATTATTTCTGGTGTTTTCGCAGGTTCTTCCTCTATCGGCTGCGGCGTTGGTACTTCCTGCACTAGCTCTGTAACTTCTGCTACTTCCTGTGCCGTGACAGCCTGAACGACCTCGTTCTCTACCGTTTCCGGCTCTGCTTCTTTTTTTGCCGGCTCAACCTTTGGCTTACGCGCAGCCCTGCTCTTTCCCACAGCATTTATCTGTTCAGGAATGATCTCATCGCCAAATAGAGAAAGGACCACAGTACTCATCAATACAAAGTAACAAAAATTTAAGGGCCTGCCAGCGTTAAAATTGATCAAGGTTTCAGATATTCAATTTCGCTATTCCAGCATTGCGAGAAATTAAGCTAGGCAAGGCTTTTTACGCTAATTTTGTAGTTCTAACTGATTAGCAGATGCAATTATCCGGGCTGTACGAGCGTGCCTTGCGGTTTGATTTCCTGAGCGTTGAAGAGGGGGTTTTTCTTTTTGAACATGCACCGCTCACTGAACTGATGTATGTAGCCAATGAGCTGCGAAAAAAGCAGGTGCCACATGGAAAGGTTACCTGGATCATTGACCGCAATATGAACACCACCAACGTGTGTGTAGCTAACTGCAAATTCTGCAACTTTTACCGCATACCCGGTCACCCTGAGTCATATGTAACCGATATTGAAACCTACAAAGTCAAAATTGAAGAAACCTTCAAATATGGTGGTGAGCAGTTACTGCTGCAAGGCGGCCACAACCCTGAGCTAGGCCTTGACTATTATACCGATCTGTTTCGACAGTTGAAACAGCTTTACCCCAATCTTAAACTCCACGCCTTAGGCCCACCCGAAGTAGCGCATATCTGTAAAGTATCCGGCGTTACGCACCGCGAAGCCTTACTGGCACTGAAAGAAGCCGGCATGGACAGCATGCCGGGACCAGGTGCAGAGATTTTGAATGACCGTGTACGCAGGCTGATATCCAAGGGAAAGTGCGGCGCGCAGGAATGGCTTGACATTATGCATGAAGCGCATAACATTGGCCTTACCACCAGTGCAACAATGATGTTCGGTCACGTAGAAACGCTGGAAGAACGCTTTGAGCACCTGGTGAAAATACGCGAGGTACAAGCCAAAAAGCCAGAAAATGCAAAGGGATTCGTCGCATTTATTCCCTGGACTTTTCAGGATGTTGATACTCTGCTGAGGCGTATACGTGGCACCAAAAATCTTACTACAGGCGAGGAGTACATCCGTATGATAGCTATGAGCCGTATCATGCTGCCTAATGTTAAAAACATCCAGGCATCGTGGCTCACTGTGGGTAAGCACATTGCGCAAATATGCCTGCAGGCTGGCGCTAACGACTTCGGCTCTATCATGATAGAGGAGAATGTCGTGAGCGCTGCTGGTGCGCCACACCGCTTTACAGCCAATGGTATTCAGCGAGCTATACTCGAAGCAGGGTTTGAACCACAACTACGCAATCAGCAATACGAATTCCGTAAGATGCCAGAGCATATCGAGGAACAGGTCATCACCTATTAGTATTAAGAGTTATTGTCCTTTTCTTTTACTTTAGCAGTAGATGTTATCGCTACTGCTACTTTGCTGCTTTGCGTTCATGGCCGGCTTTGTCGATGCTATGGTTGGTGGTGGCGGATTGATACAACTGCCAGCGATGTTCATTCTACAGCCACAGCTGGGCCTGGCTCAAACTTTAGCATCCAATAAAACAGCATCCTTTTTTGGTACTTCAGTATCCGCCATAAAGTTTGCGAGGAAAGTACCTATTAACTGGAGCTATCTTACTCCAGCTATTATTGCGGCATTTGTTGGGGCCTTTAGTGGCGCGTTGCTGGTAAGCTACGTACACAAAGAGCAGTTCATGCCGGTCATTATTACTGTGCTTTTGCTCGTGCTACTGTACACTGTCGCAAAGAAAAATTTTGGTCTTTTACACGAAGTCAGGATCTTGTCTCAACGGCAATACTACCTGTATGCTATAGCAACGGGTGTCATCATTGGTTTTTATGACGGGCTGATCGGGCCCGGGACAGGCAGCTTCCTGGTATTTGCTTTCATTACCTTATTCGGCTTTGATTTTCTAAACGCATCAGCAAATGCCAAGATCATCAACTGTATCACCAATATCTCCGCGCTCCTGTTCTTTTTCTTCAAAGGACATATTGTATGGTCTATAGCCATACCGGTAGGATTAGCCAATATGCTGGGCAACTACGCAGGGGCGCATATGGCGCTCAAAAAGGGAAGTGCCTTTATCAGGATATTCTTCATCGTCGTGGTCCTGGCGCTGATCATTAAACTAAGCCACGATTATTTATAGATCGTTATACGGTCTCGGGCTTCAAACGCGCAAGCTTTTCAAAAGCTTCCTTTATTGTTTCTTCTTTTTTCGCGAAGCAGAAGCGAATCAACTTGTCGTCTTTTTTATTGCCGTAGAAGGCGCTGATTGGAATGGTGGCTACTCCGTATTCTTTTGTCAACCATTGAGCAAACTCAAAGTCAGGTATGTCGCTGATGTTTGCATAACTTACTGTTTGGAAATAACTGCCCGATGCAGGCTGATGAATGAAGAAATCAGTTCCTTTCAACAGCTCAAGGAAGAAATCTCTTTTCAGCTGCATCATGTTGCTCACCGCGGGAAGATTGCCTTGCATATAAGTGGCTAAAGCATACTGGGCCGGCGTGTTTACCGAAAAGCACAAGAACTGGTGTATACGCCTGAAGGCTTGTGTCAGTTCAGGTGGTGCTATGCAGTAGCCTATCTTCCAGCCGGTGTTATGAAAAACCTTACCAAATGAATATAAAGCAAAGCTGCGCTTTCTCAACTCTTCATGTTGTAATACTGTATTGTGCTGTTTCCCGTCGAATATTAGCTGCTCGTACACCTCGTCTGACAGGATGAATATTTCGGTATCTCTCACCAGATCTGCCAGCTTATCCCAATCTTCTTTCGACCATACAGCGCCCGTGGGGTTGTGGGGGGTATTAATGATAATAGCTTTCGTACTATCAGTGATAGCGTCTCGTACCTTATCCCAGTCGACGCTAAACGATGGTGCGGTTAACGACACTACAATTGCCTTTGCGCCATTCGTTTCTATGTTGGGTATATAGCTGTCATAGGCAGGTTCTAATACGATCACCTCATCGCCGGCTTGCAATATAGAAGTAAACGCGGTGTAGATAGCATAGGTTGCGCCCGGTGTAATAGTAACTTCTGTATCCGGATCTACTTCGACATTGTAGCGATTCGCAAAATCTTTTGCTATCGCTTCGCGAAGCACCGGCAGGCCGGGCATAGGCGCATACTGGTTGAAGTCTTTGTTAGTCGCTTCAAAAACCAATTGCCCTAACCGTTCGTCAATAGGAAAATCAGGAAAACCCTGCGACAAGTTGATAGCATTGTGCTGTTGTGCCAATGCTGACATAACGGTAAAGATCGTTGCTCCTTCTGCCGAGTGTTTTCGTGGTAATTTCATAAGACTACAGGTATTTATCGCCTTTATTTCGTTTTACTTCAGCTACATATTCTTTGATCTGTTGTTCGCGGTTGCGTTCACAGATCAGCAGGACATCGTTGGTGTCTATCACAATGAACTGTTCCAACCCTTGCAACACCACGAGCTTTTCTTTCGGAGCTTTCACCATACACTCGGTTGCATCTACCACCATTACATTGTCTCCGTAAACAGCATTTCCGAGATAGTCTTTGCTTGAGTTCTCGTAAGCAGATTCCCATGTACCCAAGTCGCACCAGCCAAAGTAAGACGGTATTACATAGACATTCTTGGCTTTTTCCATGATACCGTAGTCTATAGAAATATTCGTACACTGCGAGTAGAGCTCATTGATTACTTCAAATTCGCGTGGGGTGTTATACGCATCAGTGGCTTGTAAGAATACCTCGTGCATTTCCGGAAGGTACTTCTCCAGCTCGCTCATTATTGTCTTTACATTCCACACGAAGATGCCAGAGTTCCAAAGGAAGTCGCCGCTTTTCAAAAATGTCCGTGCCAGTTCGAGCGATGGCTTTTCAGTAAACGTTTTTACGCGATAAACCTTATCAAGTTCTTCCTCTACATCGTACTGTATATACCCGTAACCGGTGTCAGGCCTTGTCGGCTTGATACCAAGCGTCAGCAATGCATCATGGCGCGAAACAAAATCCAACGCATCATACGCTGTGCGCTCAAAAGCGCGTTCATCCATAATAAGGTGATCGGCAGGCGACATGATGATGTTGGCATTGGGATTCAACGCCATCATTTTGTGCGCAAAGTATGCGGCACAGGGTGCCGTATTTTTTCTTGAAGGTTCGCTGATAATGTTCGCATCATTAATCTCAGGTATCTGATCTTTCAGCGTTTTTATATAGCTCTGGTTGGTAATGAAGTAAATGTTCTCCTTCGGGCAGATATGCTGAAAACGATTGTAGGTCCATTGAATGAGGGAGCGTCCTGTTCCTAGCAAGTCAAGGAACTGCTTTGGATGCTTCGTTCTGCTCACCGGCCAGAAGCGGCTGCCTATACCTCCGGCCATAATGGCCACGTAATTATTTTGGATACTCATGATACGGAGCTAAAAATAGTATAATCAGCACATTATATAAAATAAAACGGCGGACTCGTGGGTCCGCCGCTACTGTTATTTTTTTGTGTCTTATTCTGACTCTGCCACTACTTCCTGAACCTCAGGTATCATACGCTTCATCATACCCTCTATACCTGCTTTCAGCGTGATCATGGATGAAGGACAACCAGAGCAAGATCCCTGCATCATCAGTTTCACAACACCATTCTCATAGCCTTTAAAGCTGATGGCGCCCCCGTCCATTTCAACCGCTGGTTTCACATAGTTTTCCAACAACTCCTTGATGCGTTTTACCACATCACTGTCGTCTGCATTTACAACGTTGGTATCTCTTTTCACAACGATCTGGTCTTCGTTGATCACCACCTTGCCTTCTTCCAGGTATTGCTTCAAAAATTCACGAACGGTAGGAATTACTTCTTCCCATTGGGTTTCAGGAGTTTTTGTTAGCGTAACGAAATTGCTGGCAATAAATACACTACGTATGAATGGAAATGCAAATAATTCTTTAGCTAAGGGTGAAGGTCCTGCTGATGACTCTTCAGGAAAATCAATACTCTTGCCCGGATAAAGCAGCTTATTGGCTACAAACTTCATTGTCTCCGGGTTAGGGGTCATTTCGGTATATATACTAACAATGGTGTTACCTGTCTTCAACATTTTCGGTCAATTTTTTACAAAAATACTTAATTCACAAAGCATTGGCTAATCAATTACGTTAATATTAGATAAGGCAACTTCAATACTTCACATATAATGTTATTTAATTGATTTTCACAGTTCGTTGGCACTTTGGGGAGTGGTTTTCGTAAAATGAATACTGATAAAACGATGAGAACATGAAAACTTTGATTTTTTTGATAGGAGTTCTACTTACTGGTATAGCAGCTAAGGCACAAATAACGGGTGAGTTTGCTAACCTGCCTGTAACCCATATTCAGACGGCTAATGAAATGTACCAGAATAACAGCCAGTTTACCAACAAAGACAATAAATTCGATAATAGTAAGCCATACCTGACAGGCAATGGGACTTACTGGGTACCAGGTTACAGTAATCCCGCAAACCGGGAAACCAATACCCAAAACGGCCTGGCGCCAAATACTAGTGTAAATCCTCTTCAGGCTGACCCAATCAATTACTATATACAGGAAAACCTAAATACAGAAAATAGTAACGCGATCATTATACCCCGAAATGTTATAAATAGTTCCTATTCAGACGGAAATAGTTGGTAAAAACTGTTTTCACATTTCTTTAAGGCCATTAGGAACAGTTTTTACCCCTGCTGAGATGAGTGTGAATGAAAATTAGCGATTATGAAAAAGATATTATTAGCATTGGTTTTAGTTGGCGCTACTATAGGTGGTGCAGATGCAAAGAAGAGAGGCACGTTTGCGAAAAACTATAAAATATGCCTGATAGATTCCAAATACCAGGTGTGTCCGAAAAGCCAGGAATCCAATCTGGGTCGCACATCGGTAGTTTACAATCCTGAAGGCGCACTTCGGATGATGGACACCAGCGTATACCTTGGTTATAGTAGCAACCCAATTCCGGGCTTTAGCGGGATGATACCCAGTAATAGGCGTAATCCTCGCATCAGGGTAACAATAGACGACCCAACAGCAGCTTATCAGGGAAAAGAAAGTATGATAAACGATGGTGTACAGTTGAACAAGGAAAGGAACATCAATTACCTTGATACAAGCGTTGAGCTTCCTCCAAGTGACGGCGGCTTAAGTAACAGGTAAGCAGGGTTATAAATATAAAAGAGGCGGTGCATGCACCGCCTCTTTTATATTTATTATCTAAAGCTTAAACAGCGAAACTCTCTCCACATCCGCAGCTCCGGCTGGCATTAGGGTTAATAAAATGAAACCCCTTACCATTCAACCCGTCAGAAAAATCGAGCGTAGTATCGCAGAGATACAAGAAACTTTTCAAATCAGTAACGAGCTTTACGCCCTGATCTTCAAACACCTGGTCGTTAGGCTGCGATTCGTTATCAAAATCGAGTTTGTAAGACAGGCCTGAACAGCCACCACCCACTACGCCTACACGCAGAAAGTAGTCGTCGGATAAACCAGCGTCTGCTTTGAGCTGCGCTACCTTATTTTTTGCCTTCTCACTGATACTGATCATACAAAACTCGTTTCACTCATTAATGCTTCTTCTCTTCAAGCTCAAGTTCAGCGAGGCCATTTTTCACGCGGTAGTCATTGATCGCGGCTTTAATAGCGTCTTCTGCCAATACGGAACAGTGAATTTTTACCGGCGGGAGGTTCAATTCCTCCACGATATCCATATTGTCTATCTGCAACGCCTGATCAACGGATTTGCCCTTCAACCACTCTGTAGCCAGAGAAGAAGAGGCTATAGCTGACCCACAGCCGAAAGTCTTGAATTTTGCGTCGCTGATCAAACCTGTAGCTTCATCTACTTCGATCTGCAGTCGCATAACGTCGCCACACTCGGGTGCGCCAACAAGGCCTGTTCCAACATTTTGCTTTGCTTTATCTAAAGTACCTACGTTCTTAGGATTCTGGTAGTGATCGATAACTTTTTCTGAATATGCCATGTCTTTAAATTTAATAATTGTAACTAATGATGCGCCCATTCGATCGAGTTCAGATCGATTCCTTCTTTATACATTTCCCAAAGCGGGCTCATTTCACGCAGTTTCAAAACTGTATTTTTAATAGCGTTGATCGTATAGTCGATCTGCTCGTCGGTAGTAAATCTCCCCAAGCCAAAACGCAGTGAGCTATGTGCCAGATCGTCCCCGAGGCCTAGTGCCTTCAGGACATACGATGGCTCCAGTGAGGCAGACGTACAGGCCGAACCGCTCGACAAAGCGATATCTTTATTGAATCCCATCATCAGTCCTTCACCTTCTACGTATTTAAAAGAAATATTGGCTACGTGTGGCAAGCGATGTTCCGTGTTACCATTTACATACGCTTCTTCCAGCTCAAGCAGGCCTTTTTCCAGCCTGTCTCTCATTTTGCTTAGGCGTTTTGCTTCAGCATCCATCTCGTTCATGCACAATTCGCAGGCTTTACCAAAGCCTACAATGCCAGGCACGTTCATAGTGCCGCTACGCATGCCGCGCTCGTGGCCGCCGCCATCCATTTGTGCGGTTACCTTTACACGGGGGTTTTTGCGGCGTACATACAATGCGCCGACGCCTTTAGGACCGTACATTTTATGTGCACTAAATGCCATCAGGTCTATACCATCGGCCAACACGTCAACAGGTATTTTTCCTACGGCCTGGGTACCGTCGGTAAACAACAAAACCCCATGCTTGCGGGCAATAGCGCTGATGTCTTTTATTGGTTGTACGACACCTACCTCGTTATTACCATACATAATGGCAATAAGAATTGTTTTACTGGTTATCGCTTTTTCCAAGTCAGTCAGATCAATAAGGCCATCGGCTTGTACCGGTAGATACGTCACTTCTGCACCCAATTTTTCCAGGTGTTTGCAAGTATCCAGTACCGCTTTGTGCTCAGTAGTACAGGTAATGATGTGGTTACCTTTAGATGCATACAT
>JAJNBR010000075.1 GCA_021156265.1 Flavipsychrobacter sp. | reverse complement strand
CACAGTCACACATATTATTAGCAATACTAACAGTCTTACGGCTGTTTCAGAACACTTTAGCAACAAGCTGAGCAGTGATGACCATCGGGGCGGGATTTTTTAAATATTCAAGAAGGAGTGGTTTTGATATGGTAGTCTTGGTCTTTTTTATTTCGCATTGGTACCTGTCGCTTTTTGCACAAACATTTTTTCATCACAGGTATGCATCGCATGGCGCTTTTACCATGAGCAGGTTTTGGGAGCGGGTATTCTTTATTTTTTCTTTTATCATGCAAGGCAGTACTTACATGAGCCCGAAGACCTATGGCATCATGCACCGCCTGCACCATGCCCATACCGATACCATAAAAGATCCGCATTCGCCTGCCTTCTCGTCTAATATCTTCAGCATGATGCTGCGCACCAGCAAGATATACCTGCGCATAATGGATGGCCTGTGGAAAGTAGATGAACGCTATACCAAAAACCTGCCAGAGTGGAAATGGATGGATGACCTGGGAAATGCGAAATGGACAAGGATAGCCTGGGGACTTGCTTATATAACCTTCTATGCTTTTTTCGCCACATCGGCATGGATGTACCTGCTGTTACCGGTACACATCCTGATGGGCGCGTTTCATGGTGCCATCATCAATTGGTTCGCCCACAAGTATGGGTACCGTAACTTCCGGCTAAAGAACTTGTCTAAGAATCTTTTTACTATCGACGTACTGATGCTGGGCGAGTCTTATCATAACAATCACCACAAGCGACCATCGTCAGTGAACTTTGGTGTAAGGTGGCACGAGATCGATCCTGTGTACCCGGTAATATGGCTGCTGGACCGGCTGCGTGTCATCCGCATAGTAAAGCAACCAGCCATGGCTGCCAGTTAGAAAACATCGCCAACACATGCATTATCATTAGCGGAATATGTTTGTATCCTTCGCTTGTTGTGAGTGCAGCAGTTTTGTTTTCAGGCTTTCTCCGGCAATTGCTTCAAACGGGATCAGGTGTCAAAAAAAGCACTCTAAACCAAGCCATGGTAAATGACAAAAATTGTTCATACTATAGAAAATTAAAATGATATTATTTCTCCTCTCGACTCTTGTTTAAACAACGCTCGTTTTTTATCTTTCTGGTAGCTAACCCATTACTAACTATAAATCACTTTATCTATGAGAGAGGTCGTGATTATCGAAGACGATGAAGACTCGTGGTTACTACTCAGAAACCTTCTTATCCGCACCGGCTACAGCAGCGACCAGCTCGTACGTTTTGCGTCGATAGCAGAGATAACACCATCCGGCGAACGGCCAGAGATCATCCTGACCGATTTGACGCTGCCGGACTCTTCCCCTGCGGAAACATTTAAAAAAGTTTGCCGGTTGTTCCCGTATTCCCCCATAGTCGTCATTACAGGCAATGCCGACGCTGACGTCGGAATCAGACTGATACAAGAAGGAGCTCAGGACTATCTCGTAAAAGGTGAGATCGACTATCGCTTACTCAACAAGTCTATCCATTATGCCATTGAGCGGAAGCGGGTAACCACGGACTACGAGCGCATTTTTGAGCACAACCCAACACCCATGTACATCCTGGATGATGTAACCTTCGACATACTGGCGGCTAACCAGGCAACCGTAGCCAAATACGGCTATTCGCGCGAGCAGTTGCTGCGCATGAATGCCAGCGATATCAGGCCGGCAGAGGAGGTAACACGCTTCCTGGATTTTGCAGTGGTACAAACCGACGATGAATACGACGCAGGTAAATGGCTGCACAGGAAAAGCGATGGTTCCGTATTCGCTGTACATGTGTATGTGCACAGTACAGAATTCAACGGTCGCTCCGCACGCATGGTGGTAGCCATTGATATAGACAAAGAACTAAAAGCGGAAGAGGCACTGGCGCACGAAGAGCACAACCTGCGTGCTATCATCAACAACACCGACGATGTGATCTGGTCAGTAGACAAGGATTTCAATATCATATCGGCTAATAATGCCTTCTGGCGGTACGTGTCGCTGTTGACCGGCAAAACGGCCAGGGAATTGGAAGCGTCAGATTTCAATGGGGAGCTGTTCTCCGCATGGAACAAACTGTTTGATCGCGGAATGAAGGGTGACGCGTTCAAGACGGTATGGACCAACACATTTGACGGAGTTGACCAGGTGTCTGAGATCAGTTTTAATCCGATACGCGATGAACAGGGTAACGTGATAGGTCTGAGCTGTTTTTCGCGCGACATTACTGAGCTGAGAAACCAGTTAAAAAAGATCCGGCTGCAAAACGAGCAGCTGAAAGAAGTGGCCTGGATACAATCGCATAAGGTTCGCAACCATGTGGCCACCATTCTTGGACTCACTCAACTGGTAACCTCAGAAGCTGCGGGAGATGGCCCCACCCGCTTTATATTGGACGGCATCCGCAAGTCTTCTGAAGAGCTGGACAGCGTGATACACGAGATCACCGAAAAGACAAAAGAAATGGAGTAAATCCAGTACGAACAAGAAACGGGAATACGGCAGTATTAAACGTAACTTTAGTAAAAGCGGCACGATGGCTACAGCAGAGGAAGTATATAAAAAGATTGGCGAGTTGAGTGAGAGAATGCTCAATCAAAAACCACGTGTGCTATTGCGCGATATTGCCGGTGAACTATCCATTTCTCAAAATGAATTGCTGGTGCTGCTGGCAGAGTTGGAGAATCGTGGCCTTATAAAGATCCATAGAACTGCCATCGCATCTGTAAGCCTCACTAATTACTCACTTGACCTGGGTGAACCTTCCGGCGGCCTGGAGAGTTAATACGGCAATTTTATTGTATCAGTAAAAGCTGATAAAGACATCGTCTTCCCTGTCCTCTTCGGGCAGGTTGACAGGACCTTTGGCATACGGCAGCAAATACAATGGTACCGATTGCTGCAGGCTTAGCTGCTGCTGCTCGAGCATAGCACCGAAAAACACGTCGTTAAGATGCTGCACATTTAGCGCCACCTGTTTATTTTTATGTTCGCAGGTAAACGTTGTTATAAAAGCAGGAATCGCATTCATGTTCAGTTATTTTAATTGATGTCAAGCAAAATTTGTTTGATATACCCCTCGTATGCTGCCCGGAAAGGTCTGTTTGTTTTGCACGCCTCAAACAGTGCTTCGATATTGCCACTGTGTAGTTCTCCGGCTGTAAGCACCGCGGCTATATCCGGATTTAATTCTATCCAGCGCATTTTCAGGCTATGATCCTTCAGGTAACCGATCACCATCTCGCATTTATGGTAGGGCGGTTTATGCGTCAGCCGTTTTTTGATGGCATGTATCTCTCCCGTCACTTCGGGAAATTTACCAAATGTAAAATTGTCACTATCAGTCACTACATAGCGCTTGCTCAAGATCATCATCAAAAAACATTTTATGCAGGAAAGGAGGCGCCGGGTGAAGATGTCAGGGAAAGACCTTACAGCTGCAGGTTAATACGGAAGGTACGCCTATTTATCCCGAAAAATGATTAAGTTTTTGAAACCCGTACATTCCGCTCACACTCAGTTCATTGCCTGCTGGTTAAACCTGCCCGGATTTGACATACGGTTCATATTTATCAAATCATTACCGAGCTCCAGTTTGTCGTACAAAATATTTTATGTATTTTTGCTATTTAAAAGTCCGTTATGGATATCTTACCTGGATTTATCGAAATTGGATGAATTCCCAGAATAAGGCGTTTTGCAGATCAGCAAATGTGGCCACCGAAAAACGACTACAAACTGTAACAAATTACCAGGAATTACTTTACAGCAAAGCATTTTAGCCAAAAGCCCCAGACCAATGACAACACTCTTCGCCACTCCTCAAAACGCGTATAAAAAGCTAACAAATTGGAAGCAAAACCAGGTACCAGAACTGTTTTTATTGGCTAACATTCAGCCGCTTTGTAACATCTGTATCTACGCTCATAAAATGGCAATACAAACAATAAACAACAGGCACCAACCGTTAAAAATCCATGAACAAAACACTCAATATTACCGCTTATCGCAGCTATTACCTTGCTAGTCGCCTGTAAAAAAGGTCTGTACCTGCAGGATGCAAAGCCCTGCCGATACAGTGAACCAGGTGTCCGTTAAGCCACTGGATTCCCTCACCATAGTGGACATACGTAAAGCAAAGAAAACCGAGGCGGAAAACCAATGTGATATGACAAAGGATTACCTCGACCGGGAATTCGCCCAGTATAAGAAACGGACCATAGACTGCAGCTGGAGCATTGATGCGTTTGCTGCAAATTTTATGGCGCCGAATCACCTAACTTGCATTTATGATAACGCTCACCCGCACGGTTAAACTATCAACAGGTACAATAGAGGTATCGTGGGAAGTGCACCCCCTGCATATTACAATGGATATGACGAGCGGCTTTCTGATAAAGAACATAACCGGCTACCGGTTTCCCGCCGACTACTTTGGCCACCTGCTACAACTGGCCGAAACAACCGAGGGCTATGAATATATGGAAAATGACATCCGAGAAGGACGTGTAGATGCTGACAGCATGATCGTACTCGATGCCATCAAGATAGCAACCGTAACAGGCAAATTTGAGGAGTAGCGGCTGTATTTTTGGGTAAAGAAATTAATCCCCCTCTGTTTCTGGTGGTAACTCAGACAACCTGTTGGCCTCATTCTCGTAATCAGAACCCGAACATCGTTCGCTACCCTGCTTGTATGCATCGCCGGCCAGGTAATGAGAACCCTGCCCATAGTTGGAACCACCCTGAGTGGTCGTTCCAGGGTGAAAGCTGGCTCTGCCTGAACTGCCATCGCCAGGATGTTCCGGGTCACTCTGCTTTTTGTCTTGCTTCTTGACCTTAGTGCTGTGCTTATCTGGTTTCATATCATGGCTTTACTGTAGGGCCATCAATACTATGCCAGCATGTCGACCAACTATATTATAAATCTCAGCAGTAACTATTGGCAACAACGCCTACAAATGTGAACGAAACGTTAGCGGACTATCGTAACTTTATAAGGCCCCCTATTACTCCTCTACGCTCTACTCTACGCACTATGAAACAATTAGCGCATCGCCACTCTGCCACACTCTCATAACAGTCCTCATAGTTTCCGGCCCGGGCAGCCGGAATACTGCTTTAACAAAGCGGTACATAATACTGATAATAATCTACAATGACGGTTTACATCTTTGTCTACCAGACAATACATTCACGCGTCATGGTACCCGTCATTTTTGAATTTACGGAAGTGCCGCACGACTGGTATTAATGCTACTACAATACTGATCGGAATGATCCAGCCAAGATATTGTTCAATAGCAGGAAACCTGCTTCCCAGAAAATACCCCAGCAACAAAAACGAACCTATATACAAGCACGCAGATAAAACCGTGAGTATCAGGAAAAACGTGAATGACATATGCGATACTCCTGAAATTAACGGCATAAACGGACGAACAACCGGAAGAAACTTCCCCAGCACAAGTGAGCGCTTTTTATACTTCTTCACAAAGCTCTCAGCAATGTGGACGTACTTCTTTTTAAAGTACCAGGTGTCCGGCCTATTCTTAAGTTTTGGCCCCATCTTTTTTCCTATCAGGTACCCAGAGATATCGCCAGCTATCGCGCAGACGACCAGCCCCGGTAAAACAACGGCCACAGGCAGACGCAAAACATTAGTGCTAATGAGCAGACCAGTTGCGAAGATGAGCGTTTCACCGCCGGGAATGACCAAACCTAGCATCAACCCTGTTTCGGCAAACACCAATAAACCGACAATAGCGAGTCCGCCCCATCGTATTAATTCGGTGTTGTCAATGAAAAGTAGAAGCATACATCGCATGCGCTAAAATCATTCCATCTTGTCATATCGTCATATTTCCTATGAAATACTCCTGTGCTTAAACCGGCTTATATTTATGACGGAATAAAAATCATACAATATAAACTTCAACGAATGCAACGAATTCTATTTGGCTTAATTTTCTGCCTTTTTTCCAACCAGGTTATTGCCTCCCACATTGCAGGGGGTGAGATCAGGTACGAGTACAACGGAACCAACTACACAGTTTATCTTACTTTGTTTGGCGACTGTAACATTTCCAGCGCCCCATTTGGAAGTTCTTCGCCTGTGCAATTTAAATCTACCTCCACTGGCAATAATTTCACACGTTTTTTTAATCTTTCGTCTACCGATCAGCCTGACTTATCGTGTTACTCAGGTCCTTGTAGTCCCATGGCTTTACTGCCAGGTTATACGATCGCCAGCTACATCGATACAGTAACATTACCGTCAGCTTCTGATTGGGTAATAAGCATACCGCCCGGTTCATTGAGAAATAGCCACGTTAACGTGTATCAGTCCCAAAACACCGTTATTTATCTGGAAGCGACATTAAACAACAGTTCATCAATAAATTCCAGCCCACGACTCGCCGCTTGGCCTACAGTATTTATCGGCGCCAACCTGCCAATATACTTTCCGCTGAATGCCATCGACCTGGATGGAGATAGTATTGCCTATGAATTTATCGACCCTCTGGAAGACCCAACTACACCGGTACAATATTGGTCCGGTTACACCCCCGCAGCGCCGCTGGGAACGGGAGGCATACGCCAGATAAATACTTCCGGCAACAATATCAAGCTACAAGGAAACTATATAGGTAGCCACGCTCTTGCTTTGAAAATAAAAGAGTACCGTAACAACTCGCTGATAGCATCTTACATCCGGGACTTCTCAGTTTCACCTACTTCAGTGTTTACGGCCCAGCAAACAATCCCCACAGCCACTTCATCATCTGTATTTGATATTTATACCTGCCCCGGCCAAAACAACAATATCACAATCCAATTCGTAGACTCTACAGTTACCGATTCAGTATACGTATCAGTTGATCCCCCGGTTATAGCCGGCTGGTCCTTTAATGCAAATACCAACGCCGGACCTGGCGTTGGTTCGGCAATAATAAGCTGGACAACGCCCGTGGGTGCCGATCCTGCCACGCTGCCCCAATTTTCTATAAAGCTTCGTGTCCGCGATAACGTATGCCCTGTACGTTCTGCAGCCGACTATTTTGTGACGGTAAGACTTCAACCTTGTTCCGCAGACAGCGTATGGCCGGGTGATGCGAATGATGATCACACAGTCAACCTGTATGATCCATTGAATATAGCTATAGCACATGGTAAAACCGGGGCCGCAAGAAGCGGGGCTACTACCTCTTGGGTACCACAATACTGTGCTCCATGGTCCACAAGCTTCCCCACCAACAACGCGAATATGAAACATGCCGATTGCGACGGCGATGGCGTTGTAAGCAACGTTGATCTCTGGGCTGTAGCTAACAACTACGGAAAGTTTCATTTGAAAGGCAGCGGCGAACAGGAGAAAACAACCGGCGCGCCCGAACTATATTTTGACCTCACCGGCGTGGTATTGTTACCGGGTGCGAATGCATCTATTCCTGTACGGGTGGGTAATGTCATCAGTACCGTCAATAATCTTTATGGGCTGGCCACACGCATCAAGGTAGATGGACTGGGCTTTACCGCTTCGCCTACTATTGCAACGACTAACAGCTGGCTTGGCACTACGTCTCTTAATTTCACCTACCCCGTTAGCAATTCTACCGTGGATTGGGCACACGCGCGCACCGATCAGCAGGAAGTTTCAGGTCACGGCGTTGCCGGTGTTTTGAACTTTACGGTTCCTGTTACCGCTACACAAGGACAAACTGTCCATTTATCTTTCGAACTCCCGAAACTTATCGACAAAAACGGCCACGACATTACGTTCAATGCTATCAATACGAGCCTCAAAGTAGGTTTCCCAAACCATGTCGACGAGTTAAACGCTGCGATGAAGGTATTGGTTGTCCCCAATCCATCAGGCAACAACGCATCGTTATACCTGAGCACAACACATCAAGGAATGGTTGATCTTCAAATCATGAATGTTATGGGCCAGCAAATATGGCAGCAACAATACCAGCTATCCGCCGGCAATCATGAACTTATTCTTCCCATAAGTATAGCACCGGGATTGTACTCTGTTCGTGTGAACGCATCAGCGTCCTCCGAAACGACCAAATGGATCAAACAACAATAAACAACAGCAGCCGGCTAAAAGCCGGCTGTTTTATTTGAGGCTTATTGTTTGATCACCCTGAGCGTTTCAATGTTGCCGTTCGGTTCCTGTATTGTTGCCAGGTACATGCCTGTTTGCAAATCGGTGTATACAGGCATTTCGAGTCGACTGCCACCCATCAATTCAGCAGACTGGATCTTCTGACCGCTTAGATTGAAAAGAGAAACTGTGTGCAGGCCATATTCAAAATTGCCGTCCACTATAAGCTTGGCCCCACCGATAAACGCCCTGCTCAGTTTATTATTCACGACATCCTTTACCGATACCGGATAAGTTTCGCTAACCAGGTAGTTAATACTTGTAGTTACAATTTGACCGAACGTATAATCATAGTGAGTAGAATCCCAACGCATGATTGGCGAATAGTGCTGGTTATCGTACCACAAGTATACTGTGGCATCCAATATGCCTGGTATCTTCATAGGCCCTGCCTGTATCGAATCCACCTGGTGGATCAGTAGTTTTACCCTGATAGTATTATTGAAAGTGCCACTCGGTACTACTAACGTACCCCAGCCATCAGCCACAGCCTGTACGGAGCCTTTGCTGGTATCTGTCGACGCTGCTATTAAACTGGTATAGCTGTCGTTCATCGACTTTAGGTAGGTAAGAGGTGTTTGCGAATAGACAGTTTTATCATAGTATTTGGTAATAGTGCCACTTGCTGAATCCACCATACCTGCCATGTAGTTTTCGGAAGCTGTTTTCTGTATATAAGTATAGCTGCCCTTATTCGAGATACGAACATAGCTGGCATCGGGAAAGTTAGCTCCAAAGGAAGTTGATAAAGGGGCAACAACACGTTCGGTTATAGTATCGTTAGGAACAAGCGAAGTAAAGTTCCATGTTTGATTCACTCCGGCATTTCCCGGCGCCGGAAAATTGATGGTGTCGCGCGCATATTTGACGGTAGTACCGATGGTATGGTTCTCCATTGTGGTTATTGTCGGCTGGGCAAGTGCGCTCGCGGATACCGCAAGCAATAGCGTAGTGTAAAGAATTGGTTTCATAACGTACTATTGGTTTAATACGTTTATCGGCACAGTTTGAAAAAAGTTACAGCCTTAAGAATTTTTAGCGATTGGGGTCAGTTTTATTAGCTGACGATTAATTAAACACCATAAAGAAGAACGCCACCCGTTGGGTGGCGCAATCATTAGGTCGTATTCCTGTCTAGATCGTATCCTTAGTTTCTTCGTTCTTATGTTCTTCGTCCTTATGCTCTTCGCGGTTAACACCACCTGCCTCATATTCATCGGCGCCCGATGTGCGCGGTCCTGTTGCCGCCTGGCCCGAATTATAGCCGGTACCGCCAGCCGCTGTTGACGTCGGCTTGGTATAAGAAACGTTTGTACCTGTATTGCTAAACCTATCTTCTATACGATGCGAACGTACCCTTTCAGTAGCACTGCCGATTATGGAATTTATCGTATCGGCACTAACCCTTTTTTTCGGGTGCTCGTCGCCACCTGTCTTTTCAGTTTCTTCTATCTCAGAATCTGTTTTCTGCGGGATTGGCTTAGCAGCATCTTCTTTTGCCGGAGTATGTCGGTTTGTGTCACCCTGACTTTGTTCCGGCGATTTTTGATTATTTTCCATGACTCTGCTTTTTAACCTTTAAGGTTAAAATTCTGTGCCATAAAACATTGATTCGGTAAGTTTTAAGAAGACGTTTTGCCAACACCAAAATCTACCCTGTAATAGAACAATGGAAGAAAACCTAACTGGTAAGTTTTAAGAAACGGGTATTTGCCCTGCGCTGCCAGATCATGACTATATGTTAAAGAAAGTATGTTTTTTGTGCCGAAAACATTGACGAGGTCTATTGCGATCTCATGCGTAAGCTTCTTGCCGTTAATGCGCACACCCAGCTTAGCATCAGCCCTGAAGTAGTCAGGGAATTGTAAAGTATTTCTCAAGGAGTCGATGACCACAAAATCGCCCAATGCATTTGAGGCGGCCACATTAGGTGGCGAATAAAGCCGGCCACCCGTCCAGGTGATCTTCGCACCGGTAATTAATGTGCTGTTTTTGCTCAACTTAAACTCATAACCTCCCAGCAGGTTGGTGGCAAAGCCTCCGTTGTAGTCTGTACTACGGTAAACGCCATCATTGCCTTCAGCCCTCGAATTGAATAATGAGCCCGTAAACATTAAATAATAACCGCGGCTAAAGGTCTTTTCTAAAGTCAGCTCCAGGCCGTAGTTATAACCAGTTCCTTTATTAATGAGTGTATCCGGGAATAACCGACTAAACGATGCTCCCTGGTTGAGTGCAGAAAATGAAGAACCGGGACGGGTTTCGATCGGAACATTGAACAGGTATTGATAATAGGTCTCGGTGCGGATGCGAAGGACATTGCTGAATATATGCTCATAACCACCAACAAGGTGATGGCTACGCGTAAACCCGATGTTGTAGTTATGCATATTTTCAGCGGCATTTTTCGGCAGATGGGCAAAATATTGGTAGAGCTGCTGCATCTGGCTGTGCAAACCATAGCCAACGCTTACGATGTCTGATCTGCCTGCACGCAGGCGAGCAGCCGCACGCGGCTCTATCGCGCCCGTTTGGTTATGTGTTAAATATTGCCCGTGCAGCCCGGCGGTAAACGTCAGCGCGTCGGTAGGCCGGTATTTATACTGCAGGTAGGGCTGCACCAGGTCGGTATTACCTCTGAAGCCGAGGCGGTGCTGCCAGGCTTGTAGCGTCGGCGGGTATTGGCGACTGGAATCTACATAGTTTACCCTATAGAGATTGTTGACAACGCCGACCTTCAGTGTCTGGCGTACTGTAATTTTTTTGTTAAAATACCAATGCGCAACGGTACTGTTGGTTACCGAACGGTAGCCTAACACCGGTTTCATCGAATCGATCTCAAAAGCCGGATCGCGGAAAACCTTGATATGCTCAGATCCAATATCGCTAGCCGTTT
>JAJNBR010000074.1 GCA_021156265.1 Flavipsychrobacter sp. | reverse complement strand
TGTATGTGAATGCGGCAATAATTGCTTCCCAGGAGCTTTACAATGCAATCCAACAGCTCAAAGACAATCAGAAGCTCATTTCGGCCGGCGTATTGATCGCATTCAACACCTCAGTTGCAATAACCTTTGCCAGCACAGAGGCAGCAACCATGAACCTGGAAGCTGTTGAATTTCCTGAGGAGGTACTGATGCTCAAAAACGTTTGGGACATCTTCTCTTATAATGATAAGGTAACCAAAACAGATTTTGCTCTTATAACCGTCGGCCGCAAATCCGCACCAACTCCGGAGGGCGTAACTATTGCCGGCAATAATTTGTTTATAGAAGAAGGAGCGACCATAGCTCCTGGGTGTATCATCAATACAACGTCTGGTCCGGTATATATCGGCAAAGACGCTGAGGTGATGGAAGGCAGCATGATCCGTGGCCCGTTTGCGGCTTGCGAGCACTCGGTGGTGAAGATGGGAGCGAAGATATATGGAGCAACTACAATCGGTCCTGGCTGTAAAGTGGGCGGTGAGATCAATAACGTCGTCTTCTTCGCCAATAGCAACAAGGCCCACGACGGTTTCCTGGGCAACGCAGTGATAGGCGAGTGGTGTAACCTCGGGGCTGATACTAATTGCTCTAACCTGAAAAACAACTACGACGAGATAAAGATCTGGCACGAGCAGCAAAACAAGAGCATAAAAACGGGCCTCAGTTTTTGCGGCTTGCTTATGGGCGATCACTCCAAGGCGGGGATCAATACCATGTTCAATACCGGTACCGTTGTAGGGGTGTCTTCCAATATTTACGGAGGCGGTTTCCCTGCAAACTTTATCCCATCGTTTTGCTGGGGTGGAGCAGAAGGCCTAACCACTTATCGCTTTGAAAAGGCGACTGAAACAGCCAATCGCATGATGGGCAGGAGAAACAAAGAACTTTCTGAAGCTGAGATAAAAGTACTTCAATACATATTCGATAAAACAAAGTCTCAGAGAGACGTATTCGCACAATCATAGTTCTTAACCACACTTAATAATAGTTACATACATGCGTAAAAAGATAGTTGCAGCCAACTGGAAAATGAATCTTAACCTGGAAGAAGGCAAAAGCCTTGTTGAAGGTATACTTGCCGGCCTTCCTGCTTTATCAGAAACAAAACAAGTGGTAATTGCGCCACCCTTCGTTCATCTTGCTCAAACTGCGCAACAGCTGCAGGGCAAGGGTAATATCTCTCTGGCCGCACAGAACTGCTATAGTGAAGCTTCTGGTGCCTATACAGGCGAAATATCTGCAGCTATGCTGAAAAGCGTAGGCGCAGGTAATGTGATCATCGGTCACTCCGAGCGCCGTGAGTATTTTAAAGAAGACGATGCGCTGCTGGCCAAGAAAACAACCCAGGCTTTACAGAATGGCCTGCAGGTGATATTTTGCTGCGGCGAGGCTCTTGAGATACGTGATGCTGATACACAGAATGATTTCGTTGAAAAGCAGATCAAGGCAGGATTGTTTCACCTGAATGCAGATGAGCTGAAAAATGTTGTGATCGCTTATGAACCCATCTGGGCTATTGGCACAGGCCGTACTGCATCTTCGCAACAAGCCCAGGAAATGCATGCGCATATACGTAATGTAATTGCTGCACAATACGGTAAGGACGTTGCAGAAAATATTTCCATACTCTATGGAGGCAGCTGTAAACCGTCAAATGCAGCAGAACTTTTTTCCTGCCCCGATGTGGATGGAGGCCTTATTGGTGGCGCATCTTTGAAAGCCGATGAGTTCCTTGGAATTATAAATGCGATGATGAGCTGTTAAAATTTCTTCAGAAAATTTTGAGGATAAAAAAACACCTCTTATCTTTGCAGTCCCAAACGGGAAAGGCCGCGTTGGTCAAGGGGTTAAGACGCCTCCCTTTCACGGAGGAATCACGGGTTCGAATCCCGTACGTGGTACGAAGAAGGCAACTAATTTAGTTGCCTTTTTTATTTTAGTGAGTGCTATTTTTACAGCAGTTCTTCAGTTACTGGCCTCGTAGTACAATGGATAGTATAAGAGTTTCCGAAGCTCCAGATCCAAGTTCGATTCTTGGCGAGGCTACTACCAAGCCGCTCACCATGGGCGGCTTTCGCGTTTATGGCTGTGTGGCAGAATGATAACTTTTGTTGCCGTTTTTAAGGTTTTTAAAACATCGGAATCGGCAACAAATCGGCTGGATGCCTTAATCGTCTTGGCTTGGAGCAGGTACATCCGGGCAAGATTTTGATAACCTTTGTTCACCTGGAAAAGTCTTCTCAAAGGTGTTCACGGGCTTGCTATCGCTCGGTTGTTGCCGCTGACAACGACGTCTGAGGATGGGGCTATGCATTGTTACAATGGCACAACTTGGACATCAAATGTTATTTGCTAAGAGCCTTGTCAGGTCTGTATTTATCGCCCAATTTGTTAGCTTTTCACACGCGTTTTTGACTTCTTTTTCTTTCCATTACCTACTTCAAATTGTTACTCGCTGCAAAGCACCATCAGTCAGCATCTGCAGCCCAATTTGTCAGCTTTTTATGTCCGCTTCGGGCTTTAATTCCCACTTTCCTGATTTACCCACTATTTCAAAGAACTACCGGCATTTTAACACGCCCATATTACAATAGCAAAAATACAATTTTTTATCCCTCTGAGCAAAAAAATAAAGCCCCTGGAAAGGGGCTTTATCGTTAGTATATGAATTGACTTACTTACTGTTTTGTAAAGGTACTGGTAGCATTTAGCTTGCCATCTGCATCGGCTATGTGCAGGCTATAAATACCCGGCGCCAGGTGGCCCACAGCTATTGTAGCCGCTTTGTTGTTAGACAGGTTGATCTCCGTTGTGGCAACCACGCGGCCCAGCTTGTCGATCACCGTAGCCCTGAACACACCGTCTATTTTATCCTGCGTACTGATGAACAGCTCGGTACCCGTAACCGGGTTCGGATAAACTACGATCTGGTTGTTGGCTGCCAGGTCATTGACATCCTGAGGAACAACCATTTTCAGCTGTGCAGCATTGCTGGTGTCGTAATACAGGCCGCATTGCGGATCGGCGGATTTGATGATGCAACGGAACCACCAGTTAGACATAGAAAGTGGTACTGCTTTAACCGTCAGCATCGGGGTCTTTGTCTTTGCATACAGTGCATTATCATAGATGTTGGAGAAGTTGATACCATCGGCGCTGGCTTGCCAGTAGAAAACAACGGGCTTGCCGGGCGTTGATGCAGCCTCAAACTGGGCATCTGTGTATGGTGGTATGTGTGCATCCTCTGGGTCCTCGATAAATACCGGTGATTCCAGTACGGTCATCGGTATCGGCGTTGAGTTAAGGCTTGGGCACTGGCCGCCAATCACAGCACACCTGAAGATATAGTCATTCAGGGAATCTGGTACAGGAACGATTGTCAGGTTTTTTGTATTAACTCCGGAAAATGGAGGTTGGTTAGGTACATCGGTAAAGACACCCACTGTTGCAACGGCCATTTGCCATTTATAATTGGTTACCGTACCGGCGGTGTTTACGCTGAGCGTTGTAATCGCATTGTGGCAAATAGTGTCGGCCATAGTCTGTGAGGTAATCGCAGGGCCCGGGTTTACCGTCAATGTAGCAGCATTCGAAGTAACAGGGTTGTTGCAGGCGCCGGTAACAATACAGCGGTACTGGCGACTGTTGAAGCCGATAGTAACATCATTGACATTCAGCGTGCTGGTAGTTGCGCCCGAATAGTTGGCGCCGACTACATTAGACCAGCCCGAACCGGGATTAACCTGCCACTGGTAGGTGGTGCCATTGGTGGCTGTTACAGAAAACTGCACGTCCTGGGCTTCGCAGGTCATAACACTTTGCGGCTGTCCCGATATGTTCGGGGCGGCGCATGGCGATGTAAGGTTAACGTAGAAATCTTCGGTTTCCCCGTAGCTACCAACGCTGTTGGTGCAAGCCTGGCCTGCCGTGAAAGTAGCATAGTAGCCACATCTTACGCGCATCCTCACATTGTTGCCAGCTGTGGCACTTGCAGGAATGGCAATGCTGCCGCTGTGTGACAATGCTGCCGCGCTACTCGAAAACAACATTTCGCTATTATCATATTGCGAGTTGCTGTTTAGGTCTATCCATATCGCTAAACCCTGCGGGTAGCTGGAGCTACCAACAGCGGAAGAAAAGCTGTAGCTCTGACCTATCGTAAGGGTCCACACAGGCGAACTGAAGGAAACATACCCATTCGTACAAGGATTGGTGCCGCTACCGGTTGAAGCAATACTGTTCAGCGTGAAGGAATTAATGACATCACCATATGTACAGTTATTGGTGGGTGTAGTATTGGTGGCGCACTGGGCACTTGCAAACTGATAACTGAAGGTCGATAGGATGCAAAAAAACAAAAGTTGAATTCTGTTCATAAAAATATGTTTAGTAGTTCTTGGGCATTTACAACTACTAATTTAACATTTTTTTATACGCATTGCAACTATTTATTAATAAATGTTAATCATTATTTAATCGGCTGCAATTGTTTCATTATCAATCCATAGATTGTTGTCCTTTCTGCGGGCGATGCGCGGTAGCTTTCAAACGGTACCCACTCTTCTCCGGGAAGTTTCTTCTCTGTAAGGGCATTCCAGCGGATTTTTTTTGCAGGATCTACAATAAAACAGCGGTGCGAAACACCCATGCATACCAGGAATGAACCGTCTTCAAGTTGCTCGACACCCCCGCCGCTTGGGTTAGAGGCTTTAGCAAAAGTGTCAATATCGCAGGGAAACTCCCATACTACCTTGTGATCGCTGCTATCGGGCGAATTTTTAAAAACCATTATTGTAGAAATGGCATTATCATTTCTTTTGGTGCGTCCTGCAAGTAGCGTATTGTTATTATATAAATACAACCTGCCATTAGAATCGATCCTGCAACTATGCTGGCCGTAAAATGGACTTGGCCTGTCGGTGCTTCCTGTGCTAAAGGTTTGGCCATATTCCTTCACAACTCGCCTGGAAGGGTATTCGATCTTTATAACCCGGTTTAAGTTGCGAAAGCTGGCATATATATGACTGCCGCCGTCGAAGTAAAAACTATTGAGGTGAGTAGCCACGTTCGGGGTGCCTTGCGGTGTGAGGTTTGAGAAGAAATCTGCGTCGCTGAGGTACCCGGATGATTTCCACGACCATACTGCTCGTCCTGTAGTGTCGTATTCGATTATAGTACCGCATTCTATTAGCTTGAAATATTCGCCGTTTCTTTTAACAACATTCCACTCATTATTGTAGAGCGCTGTATCCCTGACATTCGGAATCTTTCGTGAAATATTCTCATTTCCCAATATCATGTAGCGCCCGTTTGCCAGCCGCGTAAATTCATGATGATAGAATTCGGAAGTGTCACCACTTACCTGTCCATCGTCGGGCGGCCTCCACAAAACCTTACCGTCAAGATCGATCTCGTATGCTTTTCTGCCATTAAGAAAGGTAATGGTGCCGAATGGCGTCAGCTTCAGATCGCGGATCGATGAGCTGGAGTCAACTATGCCGGGGAGTTCTGGTAGGTACCAATATGCATTTCCGGCCAGGTCGATAAGCGTACGTGAGTTGTCAAGAAATACAAGCAGGTTGTCGTGGGTTCTGGCCGTGTCGATCACCCGCACACGATGCCTGGCGGTATCGAGGAAAATACTGCTGCCCACCCTAAAATGATATAACGACGGTTTTTCCTTGCGGCTCTTTTTGCGGCTATCGGTGATCCTCCAGGTATAGTCCTGCCCGAAGGCGGGCAATTCGATGATAAACCTGTTAGACGTATCCTTATGCGCGAGGATAATGTTTTTTGCAAAGTCATAGCTATTATTAATGCGACCCCGGGCTATTTCTACCCGGTAACTATCTGTGGCAGGCATCTCGGGTAATGAAAAACCTACCAGCCTGTAATTGAGCGTGTCATTTTCGGCAGGGCGTATTTGTGCAACAGAGGCAATGGGGAAAAGGCAAAAAGCAGCTAGCAAGATCCGGCGCATATCAATAGATGGTGGGTGGTATTTTGTAATTGAATGCTACAAGTTAAAAATAATAACTGCACACGCTTACAAAGTATAGTTTTAAATAATGTCCTGTCGCTTTGCTGCAACTAGGTGGATTTGAACTTATTAGGTGAAAAATGCTTATTTTTAATAGTACCTCACGTGTTTAAAAGAGATCAGATAGCGTGCAATTACCTTTCAGACCGTCGACAAAACTGTTAATAGCATCCCTCAGCTGTGCGACACTTATTACAGCAATATCCTGCAGGCACAGGGCAGAAGCGCCGGCTAATGAATCCATCTCCCCGGTAGAGTCCGTATACCGTGGACCTGATACGTCAACTATTCCCCACGATGAGTTTGGCGATGCCGTACGATATGGCCGGGAACTTATTGTCAATACGGCATATTACCTCGGTCCCAATGGCACTGTGGCTAAACACCTGGGTAACAAAATGAATTGCGGTAGCTGCCATCTTGATGCAGGTACCCGTCCTTATGGACTGAACTATTTCAGCACCCACGCCCGCTACCCGCAATACCGTGGGCGCGAAAACCGCATCCTCACGCTTGCCGAGCGGGTGAATAATTGTATAGAGCGGCCGCATCATGGCAAGGCCATGCCGCTGGACAGCAAGGAGATGGTGGCTATTGTTTCATACATGAAATGGCTGTCGACCAACGTGCCCGTCGGCAAAAATATTGATGGCGACGGAGCCGCAGAACTTGATTATCCCAACCGCCCCGCCAGCATCGGGAATGGGGCGCAGGTATATGCTATGCATTGTGTTCGCTGCCATATGCCCGACGGGGAGGGGCAGCTCAAACCAGATTCGACCATGTACCTCTATCCACCGCTATGGGGCATGGGGTCGTATGATAAGGGGTCCAGCATGCACCGCGTATTGAAGGCTGCACGTTTCATCAAAGCCAACATGCCGTACCAGCAGGCGTACTGGGATAAACCCCTCCTGACAGATGCTGAAGCGATAGATGTTGCGGCTTTTATAAATGATGACAGGATACATCCGAGACCGGAGTCCCAGTTTACGCCTGGGTATCCCAACATAGAGAAAAAGCCTATCGATTATTACAAACCACCCTTCGCCGATACGTTTTCCACACACCAGCACAAGTTCGGACCCTACCGGCCTATCATCGAGTACCACAAGGCTACCGGCTTGCCGGTGATTTTTTAGGCTGCATATTTGTCGCGCGGCTTTTATCTTTGAAACAAATTAAAGCAAATACATGAAGGTCCTCGTAGCAGAAGACGACTCGCTTATTCAAAAAACGGTGGAGTTGAAATTAAAAAAGGAAGGCTTTGAGGTGATTTGCTGCAACGATGGCAAAGAAGCTCTGGAAAAGATAGAGGAGCATATGCCCGATATTGTGCTGACCGATATGATGATGCCTTACGCTTCGGGGCTGGAAATTGTAGCCAAGGTAAAAAGCATTACATCAAAGAAAATTCCTGTCATCGTCTTTTCAACAATGGGACAGGAAAATATTGTTGAAGAAGCTTTTGCCCTCGGGGCCGATGACTATGTAACAAAACCATTCAGTCTTACCGAGCTGACGATCCGTATAAAAAGACAGCTGAAGCGATAACATTAAAAGTTACCCGAACATTTTGTCGCCAAAGGAAACATTTCTGGGGTTTATAACAGCCGAACGATTGTATGCGGTGTCTATTGTATTTGGCTGTGTTACAGCGCTCATAGTGCTGATGATATATACCTACCTGTACCAGAAGAAGCGTAGATTTTTCACGAAGCAAAAAATAGCGGCCAAGCTGGACGAATGGATCGGCGAAGCATTGCTGGATGAGGAAGGAGGACATACCTACGTTACTTCTGACTTACAGGAAGAATTGCAGCTTCATGTAAACAGGCAGTTCGCTATAGACCAGCTCATATCAACACGAAAAAATCTTACCGGCAGGGCGGCTACAAACATTTCCCGGCTGTACGAACAGCTTGACCTAAGGGACGATTCACTTTGGAAGTTTCATAACAAACGCTGGGACAGGAAAGCAAAGGGCATATACGAGCTGTATATGATGAACCAGCTGGATATGCGGGAGGAAATAGCTGCGTACACCAATAGCCGGAATGAGCATATCCGTGCGGAGGCACAAACGGCCCTGATCACGTTCTCAGGATTTGAAGGCCTCTCATTTCTTGATGAGCTGGCCTATCCGCTTACAGACTGGCAACAACTGAAAATATTAGAACAGCTTAAAGCACTTACGCCGCAGGATATTCCGGGCATTATCCGCTGGATAAGGTCGGTTAACGAGTATGTGGTGCTGTTTGCGTTGAGGCTGGCCGAGATATACTACCAATTGCAGGTACATGATGATGTGGTGCATTGTCTCGATCATCCCAGCGACCGCATACGCCACCAGGCTATTATTACACTGGCACGCCTCGCCAATCTTTCTACTTCCGGCATATTGATGCAACATTATCCGGCAGAGACGCAGGCAAATAAAAGAACAATATTGCAACAGATATTCAAAATAGGAGGCGATGAGGAGCTGGCCTTCCTGGATGCGGAATTGAATAACCCCGACGATCTGCTGAAGCTGGAAAGTGCACGCGCCATAGCCCGCAACTGCAGCAATGGTTTTGATGTGCTGGCCGCACGCGCACAGATGCAGCCGGAACCATACCTCGCTATCTATAACCATGTAAAATACGAGCTGAAGAGATGATCTATGAGATTGCCCTTGACCTGTTGACCTACGGAATATTCGCTTATTCCAGCGTATTGTTGTTGTCTTATCTCGCCATCGGTATTTTTTCCATAGGCGAAACGCAGAAATATATGCGTGCCAACGATATCACCGACTACAGGCTGCTGGTATCATCTCCACACGATCCCTCAGTGAGTATACTGGCGCCGGCTTATAATGAAGGTGCAACTATTATTGAGAACGTGCGTTCCCTGCTATCGCTTTATTATAATCACCTGGAAGTAATCATTATAAACGACGGCAGCAAAGACGACAGCCTGCAAAAACTCATTGATGCTTACGACCTGGAGAAAATAGATTTTTTCGTTCGCTACCAGATCAAGACAAAAGAGGTGCGTGGTGTGTACAAGAGCAGGAACCCGGTATACAAAAAGCTGGTGGTGGTTGATAAAGTGAACGGTGGTAAGGCCGATGCATTGAATGTAGGTATCAACATCAGCAGTCACGATGTTATTATGTGTATAGATGTGGACTGCATACTGGAGCAGGACTCGCTGATGAAGATGATCAAACCTTTCATGGACGAAACGGATATGAAGGTGATCGCCACGGGTGGAGTAGTGCGCATTGCCAACTCCTGCGAGATAAAGGACGGGCGCTTGATAAAGGTCAACCTTCCCAGGAACTATTTCGCGCGCATGCAATCGCTGGAGTACATCCGCGCATTCTTATTGGGCCGAATGGCATGGGCACGGTTAAACGGGCTGCTGCTGATATCCGGTGCGTTTGGCGCGTTCAGCAAGGATATTGCGATAAAGGCCGGCGGTTACGATCACAATACAGTAGGCGAGGATATGGAGCTGGTGGTGCGTATGCGCAGGTATATGGAGGAGCAGAACGTAAAGTACAAAGTGGCTTACATACCTGATCCGCTGTGCTGGACAGAAGCACCGGAATCGAAAAAAATACTTGGCCGCCAGCGCAACCGTTGGACGCGCGGCACCATTGAAACACTGAAGTTTCATAAAGTGATGTTCTTTAACCCCAAGTATGGATTGCTGGGCATGGTCAGCTACCCGTATTGGTTCTTTTTTGAAATGCTGGCGCCACTGATAGAGTTTTTTGGAATGATCGCTTTCCTGTTAATGGTATGCCTGCAGGTAATAGACTGGCGGATATTTGTTGCGCTGCTGGTGTTCACCATTACGTTTGGTTATATGTACTCTGCTTTTGCTGCACTGATGGAGGTAGTGACCTTTAACCAATACCGCCGGCGTACAGATATGATGAAGTTGCTGCTCACAGCGCTTACCGAACCATTTTATTTCCATCCGTTTGGTGTATGGTCCGCCATCAAAGGTTATATAGACCTGATACGCAAAAAGAAAAGCTGGGGCGAGATGACCCGGCAAGGCTTTGGTCCGGCAGCTACCGCGACAGCTCCGGTAAAAAAATCTTAGAAACGGCGGATGTATCCGATGCCGGCTTGCACCTGGTTGCCTTTTAGGACCTCAGCACCTCTTGCAAACTCCTGGTTGATGAGTGAGGCATTGAGAATAAGTATATTTCTGCGCCTGAATTGCTTCCGGAGTATCACCTCGCCTTTGTACGTGCGCAGGTTACCGGTATTAATATTGATGAGGCTTGAATTCTGGCGGTCGTCTGGCGAGATACCGTAACCGGCAAGCAAGTGCACGTAATCGTCGATACCCCCGAAGTAGTAGCGGCCCATTGCGTTGTATGACTGTGTTGTAGCGCCGGGATCGGGAGTGAGGTACGTGCGGACACCAAAGAGAAATTGCTTATAGTATTTCCCCAGGTAGATGGTATAAAAGTCATTGCCGGTTGCATCGCTGGCAAAATGCAGGTACCGGATACCTGCTTCCGCTTCAAAAGCCCTGGGAAGATTTGCGTAAAGCGAGCCACCAAGCCGCCATTTAGGAAACACGCCAAATGTGTCAGCCGAATATGCTGCGGCGGCATAGGCGTAAAATGTTTTTGAGAAACGCGGGTAAGATTCCAGTTCATATTGGAAACCGTCGTGTGCAAAACGCTGGGCATAATTGACGCGTCCGGTGAATGCGCCTATACCGGTTTGCCGGGTGTAATCAACGGACATCATATGCCAGGCATCAGTAAACTGCTTGTCGAAATGTGAATAGTCGTATTTAATGCCTACGCGGTTTTTCGACAGAAAATCCTGGAGTCGTATCAACAGGTTGCGCGCCGCATCGTTGTTCTTATTAATTATAAGAACAGAATCTGCCGCGGCCGCTGCTGCTTCATATTGCTGCATTGATTGCAGCACCGTTGCTTTGCGCAGCAGCAATTGTTCCGAAGCGGGATTTTGAGCTAAACCGCTGT
>JAJNBR010000073.1 GCA_021156265.1 Flavipsychrobacter sp. | reverse complement strand
AACAGGCGGATAGCTGGGCCAAAGAGGTGGAAGAGGCAGGTGGAAAAATTGTTTCCTCACCGGAAGCATTTGGAGCGGGTTACTATGGTTTTGTTTTTGCCGACCCGGATGGGCATAAGTTCAATGTGTTTCACATGTAGGGCAAGTCCTGCGGTTGAAAACTAATGGCAGCCTGGATTTTGAAAAGGCAGCGTAAGCAAACCGTAATTTAGTATTTTATATGAACATACAGGAACAGATCAAAGCGGCTTAGGTATGGCACTCTGCAACGCTCTGCTGCATTCTCTGACGCTGCAGGCTAATTGACTAAGCAAAGGCGCTGTTCTTTATTACCTTAGCATAATTTTAGTACGACGAATTATATGATAGAACAAGTCGAGATCGGTCCATTGCATATTGAAGATTACCAACAGCTGCTGGATGCGATGAAGGCATCCTACCCCGGCTGGCAGGGAGGTTTCTGGAGCATCAGCGCGCTTGAAAGGCTGATAGCCAAGTTCCCCGAGGGCCAGATAGTGATCAAAATAGGCGGAATAGTTGTAGGCTGCGCGCTTTCTATTATCGTCGACTACAAAAAGTACGGCGACGATCATACCTATAAGCAAATTACCGGCAACTACAGTTTTAGCACACACGATCCGAAAGGAGATGTGTTGTATGGCATCGAAATATTTATTCATCCCGATTACAGGGGGTTAAGATTGGGAAGAAGGCTTTATGATGCACGCAAAGATCTTTGTGAAAATCTGAATCTCCGGGCGATCATATTTGGCGGCCGCCTGCCGAACTACCATGCACATGCTACTACCTTAACCCCCAAACAATACATACAAAAAGTAAAGAACAAGGAAATTTACGACCCTGTGCTTTCCTTCCAGCTGGCTAACGACTTTCATGTAAAGAAGGTGCTCCACAACTATATGCCCGATGACGCGCAGAGCAGGGAGTTTGCCACATTGCTGCAATGGTTCAACGTGTATTACGTGTCCGACCTGAAAAGCCTGTTCAACGTAAAGACCTATGTAAGGATAGGTTTGATACAATGGCAAATGCGTCCTTACAAAGACCTTGATGAGATGTTCCGCCAGGTAGAGTACTTTGTCGATTCGGTCTCTGCATACCACAGCGATTTTGCCATGTTTCCTGAGTTGTTCAACGGCCCGTTGCTGGCCGGTTTTAACCATTTGTCTGAAGCTGACGCCATGCGCGAACTGGCAAAATTCACCCCCGAAATGAAGGAGCGCTTCCAGGAGATGGCCATCAGGTATAATGTAAATATTATCACAGGCAGTTTGCCTAGCATTGAGGATGGGGCGTTGAAAAACATCGGCTATCTATGTCATCGTAACGGCACTGTAGACAAGTATGAGAAAATTCATATAACGCCCGACGAGGCCAAGCATTGGGGCATACACGGCGGCGACAGCCTTAAGGTATTTGATACTGATGCCGGCCGGATAGGTATCCTGATATGCTATGATGTAGAATTTCCCGAGTTGCCGCGTTTGCTGGCCGCCGAGGGTATGCAGATACTCTTTGTCCCGTTTTTAACGGATACGCAGAATGCCTATATGCGCGTACGGCTATGTGCGCAGGCACGGGCCATAGAAAACGAGTGCTTCGTTGCGATAACCGGAAGCGTAGGCAACTTACCCAAGGTTGAAAACATGGACATACAGTACTCGCAGGCAGCGGTATTTACACCCAGCGATTTTGCTTTCCCGTCCAACTGCATCAAGAGCGAGGCTACCGCCAACACAGAGATGATCCTGATAGCCGAAGTTGATCTCTCGTTACTACACGAATTGCACAGCTATGGCAGCGTAAGAAATCTCAAAGACAGGCGGACTGATTTTTACGACTTGAAGCTAAAAAATCAGGAAAAAAAATAAGGCGGTCACTGGTTTTTTCATTTCGTGCTGTGCTTGCTGGCTGCCGGTGCGAGGTAGTAGATGCCCACGCCGGGCGGCCTTAGGCATAATATTTAAGCTAGCTAATTCTAAAACTATCACTATGAAACTGACTATTCTGCTGCTCGCGGGCACGCTCATCTGTTCATCTCCGGCTGCCCAGGCACAACACAATCATCACAACCATGTTATGTTATCGCCCGGTAAAATGCAGTGGATGGATGCACCCGCAGGCTTGCCCAGGGGGGCCAAAGTTGCAGTGCTCAGTGGCAACCCCGCCGCAAAGGGCATGTTTACGATTCGTATCAAGTTTCCGGCCGGATATATTGTGCCTGCCCATTGGCATCCTACCGATGAGCACATAACGGTCATTTCCGGCAATTTTAAAATGGGTATGGGTGATAAGTTCGAAAAAACTGGTCTCATACCCCAGAGTCCGGGAAGCTTTTTGGTGATGCCCGCAAGAACGAACCATTTCGCGGCTGCCGATGCAGAAACCATTGTACAGTTGCATGGCATGGGGCCGTTCGAGATCAATTACGTTGACCCGAATGACGATCCGCGGAAAAGGGTGCAACGTTAGTACTCCGGTTTGCGAAGGCAATCTATTGTCCTTTTTATAGCCGCGGCTCCTGGATAGGGGCCGGCTGGTCCTTTGCAGGAGACCCCTTGTACATGTAATAGCTCAGCAATGATGCAGCCAGTTTAGCCCCGTTCGCCATCAGGAATACCGGTAAGTGTTCACGCCAGTTGATCTGGAAGGGTAGTAGCATCGCGATGTCCATGATCATATAAACAACCGGCAAAGCTATGGCGTATGTTAAGCGGCGATCACTGTTAGATCTGATATAGCGCCTGACAAGCAGGAAAACAAATAGTGAACCCACCAGTCCTGAGATCCAGGGTCCGGAGGTTTCAGCGTGACGTTGATAGTGTGCATTGTCCTGCCCGGGGACAATTAAATAGGAGTAGATAGCTACTTCGAGTATGGAACAGATGATCAAAGCGACATGCAGCAGCAGTGCCATGCCGGTTAATTTTAGCCAGAATCGTTTTTGTCTCATGTTGCCTGTTGATTTTAGGAACAGTTAGGAATCGGCGGCTATCAGATGTCAATAGTGAATTTACATCGGCAAATCCTGAGTTGCAAACCCAGGACAGCTGGCCGATTTAAATTATTAAAAACCTCCCGGCATGCCGGGAGGTTCCTTCATTGCCTGGTCGTTATGTTTTTTAGCGGCCCTGGTTTTTATCGATGATCGCACCTGCACCCAGGCCTGCACCGGCACCTATTACACCGCCTATTATGGCACCTTTACCTTTTTGGTCACTTACCATAGCACCTGTTATAGCGCCCGCGCCCGCACCTATTACCGCGCCCTTAGCTTTGGCACTCCAGCCTTTTTTCTGTTTTGCGGTTGCCGGTTGTTCGTTAACAACTACAGCAGGCTGGCTGCTACCGTTTACATATACTGTACGCGTTCGTGTTCTTGTTGTGCCGTTTGCGCCCTGGGTTTTTGCTGCGGCTGCTGCTGCGAGTGCTGTAGCCTGATTCATGGAGTCAACTATATGCTGCCTGGCCATTTCCGTTTGCATAGAATCTAAAGAACGCTGCTGTGCTATTGCTGCGGCTTTCGCTTCTTTACTCGTAGCACTATTACAAGATGTTGCTGCCATGGCAGCTATCGCTAAAATTGAGATGATCTGTTTCATATACTTAACTTAAACATAATCATGCCGTTAGCGTATCTGATAGCGGTAATAAACAGCATACGTGCCATGGGTATGACGATAAATCCACCGGGCGATTTTTTTACAGGAGATAATTATCCCATAAAGTATAAATACAGAGCAGCGGGAACATCAATAAGGGCAAGAAGACCCCAGCTAAAGCGTCAATCGTCCTGGTTGATGCCGGCGGGACCTTTGCAAAAAATGATAACTTTTGTTGCCGTTTTTACCGGAAAATTTTTGGCAACATTTCTACTAAATCCGCCGAAAGTATCTCCTGTTAAGGATTTGCGGCGATTTTAGTCTGCTGCAAAATGATAACCGTTGTTCACCGTGTTGGGTGTCTTTTTCAAAGGCGTTCACGGCTCGCTATGCTCGGTTGTTGCCGCCCGCTGGCGATGGTCTTGTGTATGTTTGTATATGTTTTTTAGAAATTCAAAATACACACAACCGGGAAATCCGATCCACCTTTCCTTCTTTCAAAGAACTATTAGTGCAAATATACAATAAAATGTTTAAATTAGACATCCTTTATGACATAATGTTTTTGACTTGCAAACTCAGGAAAGCGGGGAAATGAACATCAACATTTTTCCCTGAAGACGACAGCTTATATAACATCGTTCCGATTAGGAGAATGACTACGCACAGCAGCATCACAAATGACAATATAACTGCCCTGTTTTTTAGCTTCATGATTGTATGAGGGTTAAGATGATTGCATTGGCTTTCCGGAGTTGCAGATTCAGGAACAGCTGAAATTGGAAGGCCACATAGCCAGGGAATATAAGGTGATAACACCAGATTTATCTATGCTTATCCCTTCTCGTAAAGCAGACTACTCTTCATAGCCGCTTTTAATAGTTGTTGAAATCATTTTGAATTGCTCATTAGCATTGAAAGAATGCATTGCATGAGCAGGGATGATCATTCCTTCTCCTAATTTGAGTTTAATTTTTTTGTCTTTAATAATGATTTCAGCAGCGCCATCAATTATTTGAATGTAATTATCAAACGGAGAGCTTTTTTCAGCCAACTCTTCGCCTGTATCAAAAGACGAAACAGTGATATTCCCACTTGCTTTTTTAATAATTGTTTTGCTTACTACTGCATTTGGAACATATTCAATGATCTCGACAATAATATGGGCTTTTGACTTTTCCACATCTGACTTATCGGTATTGCCGTTCATGGTTTTGAGATTGTGTTTATGAATAAGTAAAGGTCCGTCTTTTTATACAAATAATACTAAATAAAGTGTTGATCATTATAGTGTGATACAATTGCTAAACTTTCAGGGGGCCTACAGATCTTCTCGTGCTTTAAACCTCTTATCACGCATTTTTTTAAAAAAAGATGGCGTTAACCCCGTGACTTTTTTAAACTGATTTGACAAATGTGCCACGCCGCTATAATGAAGTTTGTGTGCAATTTCCGTGAGAGTAAGTTCATCATAAATAAGCAATTCCTTTACCCGTTCTATTTTATGAGCAATGATGTATTGTTCAATGGTAATTCCTTTCACTTCTGAAAACAGGTTGGAAAGGTAGTTATAGTCATAATTCATTTTTTTGCTCAGGTAATCCGAAAAATTTGTTTCAGGAAGGTTGTCGCTGTAATGGATCATTTCCACTATTATGTTCTTTATTTTTTCGATAATGATGGTTTTCTTGTTTTCCATCAGCTCCAGCCCATAAGTTAACAAGGCCGCCTTTAGTTGATTGTATTGTTTGGGGTTTAATTCTTCCCTGATCTCTACCTCACCGAGCTCTACATTGGTGTACTGTAGCTGCATATTGTCTAATTCTGACTTCACAATCATCTTGCAACGTATGCTCACCATATTTTTGATCAGAAGTTTCATCCGTATTTCCCGTGCTGAAGTTGCCCAATTAGCTTGTACTATAAATGTACATTCTTTTGAAGGGGTTGATTGCTGATCATAAAATTATACAACATTTTATGAGAATTGTGTAACGTAGGTCTGCCGAAAATTTGACAACTTTACAGATGCCGGGTGAGGTTATGGTTATGATAGCGAGACGGGTATGATACAGGATAAGCTTTGTGGGTGTGAGTGCACCCGGAGATCATCATGAAATCAATGTCTTTTTCCAAAAGTCCTTCGCAGATAAGGAGCCTGCCAGGAGAGGATCATTGCACAACTGAAACACATAGGATAACGGCCCCTAATTCCCCTAGCACCAATGAGGTGGCTAAGAAGCCCTACACATGGCCACCGCAAGCATTGTTATCCTGAACAAGCATGTGTTGAAAACCACATGTGCGTACCTGGGTGTCGAGTTATCTCCAGCACATTTCCCTAAAATGGACTGGAGATAGCCCCAGTGACGCCTCTGACGAGACTTCCCGCCAATCAGGAGTTTAACTCGAGACTGATATCTTTTTCAATGGTATCATTGAGACGCTCCGCTTGTTGGCTGCGGGCGCGACGTAGTTGGAGGCTGCGGCAATCGGAGAGCTGATGAAAGCCTCTATACCCAGATCTGGGTATTTTGCTATCAAAGCTGGATATTCCGGTTGTTCTGTTTTATTTTTCTACAAAACTCCAGTTATGTATAAATTCTTATTGACGGGTCTCTTTGCCATACTGGCAACGGTTGCCATAGGGCAAACAAAATTTAAAGCTAGAGACCTGAATGGGATCTGGGTGCGCGATAATGGCTTTAAGCTCTCCATTGTTGGTGTAGGTATTTTCACCGAGGCAGGCAATCCACGCGGCGAAGTATTGAGTGTAGGTAACAGCCCGTTTCCACCGCAGGCTAAAGGGGGCATGAAATACAACCAGATCACCTATCTCGGCGACAACAAATGGCAGGCCGAACATTTTTCCTGGCACTCGGAAGGAGATATAGAAAAGGGCTATTGGAAAAGCTTCGGCAATACTGTTATCACAATGTCTGAAGACAAGAACAGCTTTAATGATACAAAAGCTACCTATAAACGGCAGGAACCGCTAGAATAGTACTGAGTTGCAAACTCAGGAAAGCGATGGTTTACTGATCTTGATAGAGCCTTGTTATTGCATTCACATCTCCGGAACTTAACCTGCCGTCGTTTTCTATCGTGTTTGCCGCATTAATCGGTACAATTGTTTTTTTACCGTTTTTGGAAAACGCCTTGTCGTGATAATGCATTCTTGATTTGAAATCATACGGTCCGGCAGCTTCGCCCTTCTTTTCAAAATTGAATTTGTTTCGGCTTTTAATGTTATCCCACATGATTCGTACGTACTGGTCCCGATCTGGTCTTGATTGTTCATGAAACAATCCCAGTGCATGGCCAATTTCGTGTATGGCAACCGCTACGCCGGTTGAAGAACCCAAATAGATGTTTTGCTTTCCACCTTGCCTGCCGACAGCTGATGACCCAATCGTAGCGCTCTTACCTTTTACGAATACTATACAGTCCGGTTCGGTTGTGCGTTCCACAAACCGGATGCTGGTTTTCTCATGCCAGTGCTCAATAGCTTGTTTTACTATTTGACGTTGCGACTGGCTAAAAGAACTGCTGTATGTATAAGGAACTATTCCTTTAGGCCACGGCCGTCCCATTGCAATGTTGCCAAGTACACCTGCAGAAGCAATATTTGGAGTCCGGAGGTCAAATAATATTATATCGCCGTCTGCAATGGCCGTACTATCATAGAGCACGTAAGAAATGGTTTCTGTTTTTCCATTAGGGTAATGCACCTTGGTGGTTCCCGCGGGAAGGTCTTCTTTTTCACCAACATATTCCTGCAGGGGTTCTCGTGTGCCACACGACAAGATGAAAATTGTCAGGATGTTCAATAAATAGATGCATTTTTTCATTGTAATTTTTTTTGCTGGTTAGTCAGAATTATCGCTTTGTTGCTAAACCTGGAATTCTATCCCGAGGTCAGGTTGGGTATCCTAAACTGGGTCAAACCTGGAATCTTTCCAAGCGACCCACCGGACGAAATTGGATTTATGATGTCAAAAGCATGAATAAGAAAGTTGTACTCCGCCCCAATAGTGGGACCGTTTCAAAGGCAAATCGAATTCGGGGGTCCTGCCAGAGAGATATAAGACACAATTAAGTGCTTTCTGACCATGACAAAATTTTGCTGTACCGCCCACTCCCAGGAAACCTTCTACTACCACATGATTAATTTCACCGAACGTCAATTTGAAAGGGCTGGGTCGAAACTGACCCATTAATAGTGCATTGTAAAGAACAAAGTTTGGTTTTAAACTCGCGATAAGATAAAGCTCATTAGCAAAACTTGACCCGAGTATTTTGTTTGCATATCCCATTTGATAGGCATCATACGAAGCCCACCGTTCACGATCTAAAATACCAAATCTTAAGGCTGCTCCCACTGATGCGCCAGTGTAATAACCCACACGATATTCCCGGGAAAGAATAAATTGGCCAATAGCGGGTGAACCGGGAGCAGTTTTGCTTTCGCTAAACTCAAACAGATGGTCAACTTTGTTTGAATATAAAATTGTTGGTTCACCATCATTTGCGATTTGATATTTCCATCCGTCGGGAATTTCTCGCGTTGAGTTTGCCCAGTGATGTTCGTGAATATGATGCTGAACAGCGTGAGCTATATGTAAACCGATAACGCCAACTACAATCTGATTAGAAATTACCTTTCGTGGCTCAACCAGCTGGTGTTTCATACTAAAAAAGAGTAAGGATGCAAATGGCCGATCGTTTTCTATGTAATAGAGGGAATCACATAGATTGTCCCCGAGATAGCGAGGAGTAAAGCCTGTTACTCCAGTTTGCAAAATGGCATTTTCTGTCCGGCCTTCAAGTGAATATAATTTTGTAGTAATTATTCTGACGGGTTTAAGAGCTATGGTATGAGGCAGTTTGGTATCAGCATAGAAGAAACCGGCACCCATAGTATAATTTTGGTCTTTATTAGGTAGCCCAACCCAGTCCAGGAATATATCCTGGTCAACTACCAATCCCATAGTTTGAACTCTGGATTGCGCAAAACACTTCGATAATTCGCATATCAAAACGATACTCATTAAAAGACGCAACGGCATTGTCATTTTATTTCATTTTTAAAGCCAGGAGCTTTGCTTTTGACGTATTTAAATATGCTCATTGAATTCTTTGTAATACCCGAACGTATTTCGAATAACAAATTGCATAATTTATTGAGTCGTAGTTTCCTCAAACCTACATTCTAATGTGTTGAAATAAAACCGTATTTCAACGGTGTTTTCTGGCGTAGTTCTACGCGAGCCCTTCTTCCCATGCCTTAACACTCCATATCCCAAATAATTTCTACCTTTGCGCACCTAATTTTCGATAGGTTCGGGTAAGTATGTGCGGAAGGATTTGGAACTGAGGAATTTACCTTTTACCTTTTGCACCTTCAGATCGACCAATGGCTAAGTACAAAGAATACAAACAGCTGAATATGCCTTCCATAGAGCAGGAAACCCTGCAAAGCTGGAAGAAGCACGATACTTTCAAAAAAAGCGTCGATAACCGCGACGGAGCGCCGGATTTCGTGTTTTACGAGGGTCCGCCCAGCGCCAACGGTATGCCCGGTATTCACCACGTTATCTCCCGCACCCTCAAAGACTTAGTGTGCCGCTACAAGACCATGCAGGGTCACCAGGTGCGCCGCAAGGCCGGCTGGGATACGCATGGCCTGCCCGTAGAGCTTGGGGTAGAGAAGGAGCTGGGTATCACTAAAGAAGACATAGGGACTAAAATAACGGTTGAAGACTATAACAAGAAGTGCCGCGAAGTAGTGATGCGGTACAAGGATAAATGGGAAGAGATAACCGAAAAAATGGGCTACTGGGTTGACATGAGCCATCCCTATGTAACCTTTGATAACGAATACATTGAGACCCTGTGGTGGTGCCTGAAGCAGCTGTACGATAAGAAGTTCCTGTACAAAAGCGTCAGCATCCAGCCATATTCACCCGCAGCCGGCACCGGCCTTAGCAGTCACGAGCTGAACCAGCCGGGCACTTATAAGAACGTGAAAGACACCACCGTGGTGGCCATGTTCAAGCTGATGGAACTGGATCATCACCTGCAAAGCGCCTTCGCCCGCGAGGTGATCAACAAAGCGGCCGAGGCCTGGGCTACACCGGATGGCAAGCACATCATGGACGTGCACATGCTGGCCTGGACGACCACCCCGTGGACCCTGCCCAGCAACTGCGGCCTGACAGTTGGTCCAAACATAGATTACGTTTTAGTTAAGACTTTCAATCAATACACCCAGCAGCCGGCCAACGTGATACTGGCCAAAGCGCTGGTAAGCAAATACTTCAAGGAAGAAGGGCAAAACCACGAAATGTTCACCTACGACGCAGAAAGCAAGGTGCTGCCGTGGAGGGTAGTGATGGAGTTCAAAGGTTCGCAGCTGGAAGGCGCGCGCTATGAGCAGCTGCTGCCGTTTGATGGCAATACAGCCGAGATAGCCGGCGGCGATCCGTTCAGGGTGATCACCGGCGACTTCGTAACCACCGAAGACGGTACGGGTATCGTACACACGGCCCCGGCTTTTGGTGCAGATGACTATAGGGTAGGCAAGAAGAACAACATCGGCATACTGACCATGGTGGACAAGGAAGGTAAGTTTCACGACTTTACCGGCGAGTTCAGCGGGCGGTATGTAAAGAACTATAAAGACGACCCCGACTATAAGGATGTGGACGTAGACATAGCTGTAAAGCTGAAGCTCAACGGCCAGGCCTTTAAAGTGGAAAAATACGAGCACACGTATCCGCACTGCTGGCGTACGGATAAGCCTATCATCTACTATCCGCTGGATGCGTGGTTCATCAAGACCACAGCCGTGAAGGACAGGATGATAGAGCTGAACAAGACCATCAACTGGAAGCCAAAAGCTACCGGCGAAGGCCGTTTCGGCAACTGGCTGGAGAACATGGTGGACTGGAACCTGAGCCGCAGCCGCTACTGGGGCACCCCGCTGCCTATCTGGGTAAGCGAGGATGGCAAGGAGATGAAGTGCATCGGCAGCATTGAAGAGCTGGTGAAGGAAGCACACAAAGCCAACAAGAAACTGGGGCTCAACCAGTTGCTGGACGATGACGGAAAGGGTACGAGCCTGCTGAACAATCTCGGTGTGACCCATTTTGACACGGGGAGGATCCACGACCTGGACCTGCACAAACCGTTTGTTGACCAGCTGGTGTTGGTGACGGACGATGGCAAGCCCATGTACCGCGAACCGGACCTGGTGGACGTATGGTTCGACTCGGGCGCTATGCCTTATGCGCAATTGCATTACCCGTTCAGCAAGCATCCTAAGAGGGAGCTGAAGCACAACTTCCCGGCCGATTTCATTGCCGAGGGCGTTGACCAGACCCGCGGCTGGTTCTATACCCTGCACGCACTGGGCGTTATGCTGTTTGACAACGTGGCGTATAAGACCGTGGTATCGAACGGGCT
>JAJNBR010000317.1 GCA_021156265.1 Flavipsychrobacter sp. | reverse complement strand
ACAGTATTCCTCGCTGATGGTGATGGAAAAGGAGTACGGTAAGGATAAAATGAAGCAATTTCTTAAGTATGAGATGGACGGGTATTTAAGGGGAAGAAGCAGGGAGTTTGAAGCGGAGCGTCCTATTATAAAAACCGAGTCTCAGCAATACATCCATTATCAGAAGGCCAGCGTAGTACTTTACTACTTAAAGGAAATGATAGGTGAAGATAAGGTCAACCTCGCCATGCGATCGCTGATAGACAGCTATGCTTACAGGCAGCCGCCTTACCCAACTGCTATGTCAGCGCTGAGAGCATTTAGAGCCGTAACGCCTGACAGCCTGCAATATGTAGTGACAGATCTGTTTGAGAACATTACGCTATTCTCTAACCGTGTAACTGATGCAAAGTATACTAAAGTGGGCGATCTGTATAAGGTCGAGATCAAAACCGTATCAGAGAAGTACTATTCCGATTCCCTGGGTAAAGAAACTGTTGCCCAGTTGAATGACTTTATTGATATCGGGATATTTGCAGAGCCCAGGGATGATAAAGGCACAGGTAAACCGCTCGCTATGCAGCGACTGAGAGTGAATAAGCGGGATAATGTTCATACGTTCTTCGTCAAAGAGAAGCCCTACCAGGCTGGTATCGATCCTTACAATTACCTGGTAGACCGTTTACCCGATGATAATATGAAACGCATTAATTGATCTTAAAGCGCTGAATAGGTTATTTGCGATAACAAAATGGCTTCCGTTCGGAAGCCATTTTATGTTTAAACATGGTAGCTTCGTGCGATAACTGGAGCAGCAAGCTTCAATAACGGACAAACATGACGCAACAAAAAAATATAGTAGAGCTGGTAAATAGTTACAACGTAGATGCCGTTAAGGCTGCGTTGCAGGATGGCGCAGATGTCAATACACAGGATGAGAATGGACGTTCATTGTTGCTCCTGGCCACCATAAATCAGCAGTTGGGAATGGTAAAAATGCTGGTGGAACACGGCGCTGACGTCAACCTGCAGGATGCTATACAGGACAGTCCGTTTTTGTTTGCCGGCGCCAGCGGGCAAACCGAATTGATCAAGCTGTTTTTAGCGAACGGCGCCAGGTTTGATGTGTTCAACCGCTATAATGGGACAGCATTGATCCCCGCCTGCGAGCGTGGGCATGTGGAGGCAGTGAGAGTACTGGCGAATATAAAAGATTTTCCCATCGATCATATCAATCGCCTGGGCTGGACGGCTTTGTTGGAAGCGGTTGTCTTGGGTGAAGGAGACAAAGACCAACAGGAGATCGTCCGGATACTTAAAGATGGCGGAGCCAATCTCAATATTACCGACCAGGATGGGAAAACAGCGCTCGACCACGCCAGGGACAGAGGCTTTAAGGAGATAGTCAAAATATTAGCGTCATAGTCTATCTTACAGTGACCCAGGTATTTTGCAGGCCAACCTGCCTGACCAGCTCATTAAAAACTTTTGCATTGTCGGGGTGAAGCCGGATACAACCATGCGATGCACGGCCACCTAACCTGCGAAAATTGCCGGGGGTAGTGCCATGTATGGCATAACCGCCTTTAACAAATACCGCATAAGGCATGTTGCCCAGGCCTTGATAGTTACCGCCCGGAAATTTTCTCGATGTGTACTTGGTAAATATCGGTCCTGACGGACGTACACTAAAATTGGGCGTTTCCCGGCCCTTTACGCCTGTTGATACGGGGTAGGTATCGATCAACTCTCCGTCTAAGTATAGGTGCAAAACCTGTTCCGATTTAATGACCTCTACAAACAAAGGGCATTCACTTTTTCTGCAACTGCCTCCTGTGCCACGGAAGCCGTAGCGGAAGGAACGGAGTGAGAAAAGATTTACCAGCGCGGACTTTTGAAAGGGCAGGGCATTTTTTGCAAAAGCTGATTGCTCAGCCTTCCACATTGACTCAAGCCTGTCAAGAAGCCCGTTCACCGAATCCCTACCGGGCACAAATTGCCCGTCGTCGAGACAATTGACGGAATCGCATACGTCGTTGGGGGTAGTATTCAGTACGGAGTTTTTGAACTGCTGATAATTGAAATCGGCTGGTAGCCTGTTGCCAGATTCTTCTCTGCACGAAGACAGCGTTATCATATAGATCAACCCTGCCACAAATAAAATACCCGGCTTAAACCCAATTTTTATGCGTTGATAAACAATCGATTTATTCATTATTCCCTTTTTTTATTCATCGTTCAGCTTGCGTCGTCCGGTGTATTGCCCTTATCCCGATGTAAAACATTCGCTATCGTATAGTAGATTACAAGTACTACAAGGACGACTAGTGCAATGGATACTACAATCATACATGGTGTTTTGTTGCTTTCGTTTCATGGAGGCTATTGTAACTGATCCATTAAATGGAAGCGGGTTCTCAATATTCTTCATAAAAAGCTCGCCACCAGCCTTTAGGCAGAGTTGGAATATGGTCAGGTAGGTGCTACCACCCCACAAATTTTTCCATATTAACTATATTTATACGCCACGGCGGGTTCTCCTCTTCTCTCCGGGCCTATAAGATGAGCTGATGTCACGATTGTGAACCCGGTTAAGATTCATCCCTGAAATTACAGAAGAAAGGAGACGCTTTGCTATTTTTCCCTATACGCTACGATAGTGAGCGCCAGCAAAACAATGCAGGCCCAGTTGGAGAGAATAAAGGTGAAGCCGACGAACATGGTGTAGTAGCCTCGCAGCATCCTGTGTGTGTAGTTCATGATCGCCGTGCTGCTCATTTGTTGTCCCTCCTGGTTATGGAGGTACATATCCGTGTCGATATCAACATGCACCAGCAGCATGCGTACAAAAGCAGAACCCAGCAGTATCAAACAGCGCGAAGCAGATGGTGATGCTTACAAAGCCAAGGCTAAGTAACCTGCACAACCTGCTTTTTTTTACGGTACGAAATTCTTCTTCTGTCAGCGACTGGAGGGAGCCTGTAAGGGCAGGATTACGTTTTCGGATCTCTGCACCTATAACATTGACCAGGTAGTAAGCAAACACAAATGCCAGCAGTGGCTGACCAAGAGCCGAATCAACGAGATAATTCATGGGATACGGAAGTTAGTAAAAAATCAGGAATAGCGCATATCGCACACACGAATAGTAACCTTTTTCATGTGAAAGCCCCAAATGTGAAGGCTAATAGCTGATGAGGCCTTTCTTTTTCAGGCTTTCGTATAGTGTATCGTATTTTTTTCGGGCGATAGCAGCATTCTTTTCGTCGCCCGCAGCGCTTAGCACGCTGGCGCCGTTGCTGTAGAATGTCAGCTTATCGCGCCAAAAATATTTGTCGCTGAAAATGGCGCTGTTTTCGGCGTATGCTGCCTGCGCAGCGCTTACATTATTCACGGCCAGGTGTATTTCAATTGCCAGGTTATTGAGTTCAAACAGGCGCGCGCTGTCTTTGCCCCGCCAATACCGGCTTGCCATATCAATGTAGGCGATAGCCGAATCGTACCGGCGCTGGTATTGGTTGACGATGGCCAGGTTGTGCCAGCTTACAGCCACTCCGTTCTCATAGTGTTTGGCGCGATACAGTTCTATCGCTTTGGTAATGTTTTGTTTGGCTAGTGTGCCCTGGCTCGTTTTGCCCTGAAGCAGGCCAACGTATTTATACATATTTGCCGCCTGCAATGTATCATCCAGTTCTTTCCATATCTCCAGCGCCTGGCGGGCATAAGGTATAGCATCGGCCACATTGAATTTCTGTTCATCATACGCAAAAGCCAGGCTTTGCAGACCGATAGCCATATTAGGCTTGTCGCCGAGTAGGGTGTAATAACTTACCGCCTGCCGGAAATGATGAATACTT
>JAJNBR010000072.1 GCA_021156265.1 Flavipsychrobacter sp. | reverse complement strand
GCCTTCGCTCATCATTTCGCTGCCCTGCATATTGGCGCCACACAACTGGTGCGCCCAATACTGGTGCCCCATTTCATGTGCCACTATATAAAACACGAAATCGATATCATCCTTTGTTACTTCGCGCAGGTCGGTAATAAAACCTATACCCTCGCTATAGGGCATCGTGCCCGGGAAAGCCTGGGCAAAAGATGAGTATCTCGGAAATTCTATAATCCGCGCCTGCTTGTGGAAATACGGGCCAAAATTAGAAGTGTAGTAAGCCAGTGACTTTTCAATGCTGTTCAGCATATTGGGCACATTGTACCCGTGCTCTTTGTGATAGTACACTTCAATATCTATGCCCTTCCATTTCTTACGGGCCACCTCATATTTCGCGGATATAAAGGAATAAAAGTTGAGTGATGGTTGATCGAGCCTGTAGTTAAAGTAACGCTTGCCGTTTTGTTCCCAGCTGCGTACCAGGCTACCCGGCGCCACGGCTACCTGGTCTTTGGCCGTACTGATGACCGTGTTGATAGTAACCCAGTCCGCATCTTTAATCACATAGTTATTACTTCTTGCGGCAATATCTCGTTCATTTAGCAAGGGTGCCCTCCGCCTGGCTGGCAGTTTATATTTCTTCCTTTTGTTTTTATCCGTCATCTCGCCCGAAGCGTTATAACCGATCGAAGGCATGATATCATAATTATTAAAGAAGGTACCGTTTTGAGTCAGCTGCCTGAAGCTGACCTCGTTCTCAAAACCGCGGCTTTTAGCTTCGAAGCTCACCTGTACAGGCAACGAATCGCCAGGTTGCATCGGTCTGTCAAGTGCCACTGTCCGGAATTTCAGTCGTTTGTCATCGGCTTTTATTTTACTGCCGGGTATGGTTATTTTCAGGTCGTCACCGTTTTCGGGAAGATTGAAGTAAATCTCGGAAATTGGCTTGCCCGATATATTACGCACCCATGCATTGGCAAGCACCTTCATATTTCTTTTGTAAGGTTCAAGGTCTATACGATAGTCGATACTGTACCAGCGAGGTTGAGCTGCCCCTTCATACTTCTTGTATTTATTCTCATAATCCACCTGTTTACGTTCAGCTTCATCTGATGATTCATATGTATTCAGCACTTTGGTGTTGTAGTACACAAACCCAGAGCAGACAATGAAGGCCACCGCTGCAACAGACAGCACAGCAATATTTCTTCGTAAAACCTGTCCCGCAAATTTGATGCGTGAAGCAAAGGCATTCTCTTTGCCTCTTATGTAAAATGCGTAGATAACATACGACAACAGTAATACAAACAACGACCAATAAACATTAAACCACACAACTGTGGTGGTAAATGGTCCGAAACCATTCATGTCTGAATAGATAACGCTTGGTGTCGAACCAAAATCAACCATGTTGGTTTCCACTTCCAATACCGACCAGATGAACGAATTCACAATAACAAACGCCACAAAAGCAAAGTAAGCTACATACCTGTTATTGATGATATAATGAAAGAAAAGTGCCGCTATTACGAGGTAGGTAAAATTGAACATATCCATTACCAGCAACGATTTGACGTACACATCCGGCTGCAGGCGGGTGTAACCGTAACATAGTTGAGCTATCATACCTATAACTATAGTACCAGCCAGTACGATTGCCACTGTAATGATCATTGCGATTAACTTGGAAGTAAACAGCATACCTGTTTTAACAGGCGCTGCATCCTGTATCTCATTGATCTTTGCATCCCGTTCTTTCCAAACAAGCACACCGCTGTAAAATGTGATAATAGCTATGAGAAATAGATAGAACGAACCACGGATGCTATCTACCACATCATATGTTATAGGATACTGTGTGGCGCCATATTCCCCGCTAAAGCTTGTTAAGCTGGCAATGAGATTGATAGCACCGATGGCTGCTATTATGATAAAGGTAGGATGCTTGATCACCGTTTTAACCTCGAAACGTATCAGGTATAAAACGGCCTGTAACGAAAATGCACCGGCCGTATTGGGCTGGTAATTTCTTTGAGTTGGTTCAAATACCTCTTGTTTGCCGATCTTTTGCTTAGGCACTCTCTCCTTCTTGGTATTAAAAGAAAAGCGGAAGTACATAACAAATAAAAGCACCGTACTTATACTCAGCCATATAACTCTGTTCCACAAAAAAGCGCCTTGTAGCGGAGTAGCATGCGCATTTTTTTCGCTAACGGTCATATATTTTGAAAGCAGGTTCTGGGGCCTGAATCCAAATGGATCGAGAATATTAGCCAGCCATTCATTTTGTATATCGCGCGTAAACCCGGCCGACACAGCATATAACACCAATATACCCATAGCCCCTACAAACGAAACAATATTGCTGCGGAAGATGAGGGAAAGAGAAAAGAGCAATACGCCCGTTATGAAGATATTAGGGATCCCAAACCCCACCAGGCCCCAAAAATGGCCCGACCAGATAACCGGCCCGTACCGTTCCGGCGACACCCAGGGCATTAGCGGCGCCAATAATGCACCTAACGACACGCCCAATAGCGGTATTACCGCAATTGTTGCGGCACCGATGAATTTCCCAAAGAAATAATCCCGCTTTTTTATAGGTGAGGAAAAAACGAGTTGGTACATGTTATACTGAAAGTCCCTGTTAGCGGTGGCATTCATGAACGCCGTTGTCATGAGCAGGCATATCAGCGACATGATGCCGTAATAATTCTGAACAGTATGAGGCGCGTTCTTGTACACATTCCCTACTCCGCCACCTATGACTATATTATCAGAGGCTACCGCTCCAAATATCAGCGCTGCGTTTATCAGCAGCAATATCCAGGTCATTGGCGAGCGCAGCCAATACCTCCATTCATACGTTATGAACTTCCACATAGTTTAAAGGTTTGAGGTTAGATAAGATCATTGAGTTTTGCAAAGAATACATCCTCAAGATTTTCCTCAGCAGGAACGAAATCACCATTCATTTGATCGTCGGAAAAAACATGGATCAGCGGCATGCCACCAACCAGCTTGTTGGAAATAACTTTATATCCACCCTGGTATTGCTGCAGATCCTCCTTGCTGATGCGCTTTTCCCATACCTTGCCTTTTATCTGACCCAGTGCATCATCGGTACTACCGCTGAACAGTACGCGACCCTTGTCCATTATGGCCATGTGGGTGCACAGCTCACGTACATCCTGAACAATATGGGTGGAAAGTATCACGATGACGTTCTCGCCTATTTCACTTAATATATTATAAAACCTGTTACGCTCGCCCGGATCGAGACCTGCTGTAGGTTCATCTACGATCACCAGCTTCGGATTTCCAAGCAGGCTCTGGGCAATACCAAAACGCTGCCGCATACCTCCGCTGAACGAGCTGACTGATTTCTTGCGGTGTTCGTACAGGTTCACTTTCGACAAAAGACCCAATACCATGTCTTTCCGTTCCGACCTATTACTGAAACCCTTTATGACCGCCAGGTAGTCGAGCAGATCGAACGCCGATGTACGGGGATAGACGCCAAACTCCTGGGGCAGGTAACCAAGCACTTTTCTGACTTTCTCTTTTTCGTTCAACACGTCAATATCTCCCAGCGCCACTGTTCCGCTGTCAGCGTCCTGCAATGTTGCCAGTGTACGCATCAGCGACGATTTACCGGCACCGTTCGGACCAAGAAGTCCAAACATACCCTTGTCTATCGTCAGGGAAACATCATTAAGCGCCATTACGCCATTACCATACCGTTTGGTCAGTTTGTCGATGATCAATTTCATATTTATAGAGTGTTACGTTAGTTAATCGTGCGTGGAGTACAAAAGTTACAAAAACAGCATGAAATCTAATAATACGGGCCAAAAACGACAGCAAATTCATTAACGGGACACGGTCACATAAAAATTGCCTGCCATGTTTCCAAGGCAGGAAAACTATTCTTAGAACAGGGTCCAAAATGCAAAAACCCTGAATGGGCTGCATTCAAGGGTTCTCTGGTATCGTTACCGGTAGAAAGTAATGTAAGTCGGTTTGAGGCGCAAAAAAATAAAAAGCCGACTCAAGAATGAGCCAGCCCCTATAAACCCTATCACCATGAAAATAGGTAATTATATTCTCCAAATCAAATTTCTTCTTCTGAGATAGACAAAGTTTGATGAATTAAGGAGTTTACTTCCCGGGAAAACATCCCCCATCTTATTCCACACCCTGACTTCTGTTAGCAATTTTGCTTGTCTATCTTTAGCCCAAATGTTTTTTTATGGGTTTCAGATCGTGCTTGCTGCTAATTCTATTTTCAATTCCTACAAGCCTGCTTGCAGGAGATAAAAAGAAATGGGATGTTAACAATCCGGGCGGGCCGCAGAAAGAGGTGTCTTTTACGGTGAACGAAGGAACGTGGATGAACCTGGATGTGTCGCCCGACGGCAGAGAGATCGTTTTCGACCTGTTGGGTGATATTTATATAATGCCTTCTGGTGGTGGTGAAGCTAAAATACTGCGGCAGGGCAAGGCCATGGAAGTACAGCCACGTTTCAGCCCCGACGGCAGTAAAATATCCTTTACGTCTGACGCAGGTGGTGGTGATAACGTCTGGATCATGGACAGGTCCGGCAGTAACGCAAGGCAGGTGACCAAGGAAACTTTCCGCCTGCTGAACAATGGTGTGTGGACGCCGGACGGTAAGTATATCATAGCCCGGAAGCATTTTACGTCGACCCGCTCACTGGGAGCTGGTGAGCTTTGGATGTACCACATCAACGGTGGAAATGGATTGCAGCTAACAGTGAAGAAAAATGACCAGCAGGACCTGAACGAACCCTGCGTATCGCCCAAGGGACCCTATGTGTACTACAGCGAGGACATGTACCCCGGCGGTCACTTTCAATACAACAAAAACCCGAACGAGCAGATATTCGTGATTAAGCGCTTCGACAGGGAGAAAGGCATTACCGAACCTGTTACCGGAGGGCCCGGCGGAGCGGTACGGCCGCAGGTATCGCACGATGGCAAAACACTTGCTTTTGTGAAAAGGGTAAGAACAAAAAGCGTATTGTACCTGAGAAATATTGAAACGGGAGAAGAATGGCCGGTCTACGACAAACTATCGAAAGATCAGCAGGAAGCATGGACCATCTTCGGTATTTACACGGGGTTTGCGTGGACACCGGATGACAAGCACATTATAGTCTGGGCAGGCGGCAAGATCATGAAAATAGACGTCCAAGGTAGCAATGCAGCAACGGAAATACCTTTTACTGCAACGGTAAAGCAACAGGTAACTGATGTAGTAAGATTCAAACAGGACATCAATCCCGACGAATTCAAGGTAAACGTCATCCGCCAGGCTGTTACTTCGCCCGACGGAAAATGGCTGGTGTTCAGTGCGCTCGGACATTTGTATAAAAAAGAATTGCCGGGTGGAAAACCTGCTCGCATCACAAGCTCTGCCGAATATGAATACGACCCTGCATTTTCGCCCGATGGAAAGACCATTGCCTATGTCACCTGGAACGACAGCATGGCAGGCAGCATCAGCAAAGTGAGGACGACCGGTGGAAAACCTGAACGTATTACCAGCAAAAAAGGGAAATACCGCACACCTTCGTGGTCAAATGACGGCAGTAAGCTAGTGTATGAAAAAGAAGGAGGCGATAACATACTGGGGCCTGCTTATACTGCAAAGCCGGGCATTTACTTCATCGCGGCAAGTGGAGGAAAAGAAGAATTTATAACGGACAAAGGTGACAAACCTTCGTTCAGTAAAGACGACGAGCGTATTTACTACCATGCCGGCGGCGGACTGGAAAAATCTTTTAGCTCGTGCGACCTGGACGGCAACGAAGAACGTACCATTTTCAAAACCACATACGGCAGGCAGTTCACTGTATCGCCCGGTGAGGACTGGATCGCATATGTGAACCTGCACCAGGTATATATCGCTGCCTTCCCCCATACAGGCAGGCCGATAACCATCGGCAGCGACTCCGCTGATTTCCCTTTGAGGCGTGTATCGAAAGACGCAGGCTATAACCTGCACTGGAGTGGCGACGGCAAACAGCTGCACTATACGCTTGGCGACCAGTACTATACTATTGCCCTTAATGATATGTACCAGTTTTTAGGTGGCAAGCCTGATTCTACATTCACTATTCCTGCTCAAGGCATTACAGTTGGGCTGGTTGCGAAAGCGGATAAACCGACGGGGCAGGTAGCATTTACCAACGCAAGGATCATCACTATGGAAGGTGATGGTGTGATAGAGAACGGCACCGTCGTAGTAGACGGCAATGTGATCAAAGCAATAGGCAAAGACGGACAGGTAACGATACCATCCAATGCGAAACAAATAAACTGCACGGGCAAGACCATTATGCCAGGCTTTGTTGATGCACACGCGCACGGCGGGCATTTCGGAGCTGGAATTATACCCGAGAAACACTGGCCTTATTATGCCAATCTCGCCTACGGGGTAACAACCATGCACGACCCCTCAGCCAATAGTGAACTGGTCTTTGCACAAAGCGAATTGGTGAAAGCAGGAATGATGGTAGGTCCTCGTGTATTCTCAACAGGAACTATTTTGTACGGTGCCGATGGCGACGCCAGGACGATCGTCAATACGATAGAAGATGCTAAAAGTGCATTGATACGCACAAAGGCTTTGGGAGCGTTCAGCGTGAAAAGCTACAACCAGCCCCGGAGAGAGCAGCGGCAGATGATCATAGAAGCTGCACGCGAACTGAAACTGGAAGTAGTACCCGAAGGCGGTTCTTTCTTTTATCACAACATTAGCATGATACTGGATGGCCATACGACCATCGAGCATAACATACCGGTAGCGCCGCTATATAACGATGTGATACAACTTTGGAAAAACGCAGGCACTGCCAGTACCCCGACGCTTATCGTATCGTACGGTGGGCTCTCGGGCGAGTATTATTGGTACCAGCATAGCAATGTTTGGGAAAAAGAAAGGCTATTACGCTTTACACCACGTCCTGTAATAGATACCCGCGCCCGGCACCGCACTATGGCGCCCGAGGAAGAATATGAGAACGGGCATATACTGGTTTCGAAGAGCCAGAAAAAACTGAGTGACGCCGGTGTAACCATCAATATGGGTGCGCATGGCCAATTGCAGGGTCTTGGTGCACACTGGGAAATATGGATGATGTCGCAAGGCGGTATGTCGCCGATGGAAGCATTACGCACGGCCACTGTCAATCCTGCAAAAAGCCTGGGACTGGATCAGTATATAGGCTCGCTAAAACCGGGCAAGCTTGCCGACCTTATAGTATTGGATAAAAACCCGCTGGAGAATATTTACAACACAGAGAGCATCAGGTACACCATGGTAAACGGTCGACTGTATGATGCACAAACGATGAACGAAACCGGTAACTATCACAAAAAACCCAGCCCGTTCTACTGGGAGTTTAGCAAAAATGCAGAATCATTTCCCTGGTATGAGACGGATACACATGAAGAAGATTGATTGCAGTCAAACATTTTATGAAATATCTGCCTAATAATACATGGACTATAAAAGCCACTCCAGGACTGGCTTTTATAGTCTAAATACTCCTGCCCGACAACCCGCATTGCGACTCTTATCATGTAACCTGGTACCATCCTGCAGTCTCGTTTTACTGAGCTAAGAGTTATTACTATATTTACAGCCTAACGGCAACAAAAGTGAATGGATCAAAAAGTCAGGAATTTGAAGCACTGTTCAACAATGCAGCTATTGGCATTATCACCGTTGACGTAAACGGTGATATAGTACTTGTCAACCAGTTTGCACTGAAGCAATTCGGTTATACTACAGGGGAACTCATCGGCAAAAAAATAGAAGTGCTGATACCGCGAAGGTACAAAGAGAAGCACGAGCAACACCGCGACCGCTATTACGGCCAAAATCCACACAGCCGGCCCATGGGCAGCGGCATGGACCTGTTTGCTGTAAAAAAAGATGGCACTGAGTTTCCTGTTGAAGTAAGCCTAAGTGTTTACAATACTTCTGAAGGCGTGTTCAGCATAGCCTTCGTAAGCGATATCACGATCCGCAAAGAATCAGACAATGCACTAATAAGGCTAAATGCCGAACTGGAACAAAAGGTAAAAGAACGAACGCAGTCGCTCCAGGAAGCGTTAGAAAAAGAAAAAGAGCTGAACGAGCTGAAAAGCCGCTTTGTTTCCATGGCATCGCATGAATTCCGGACACCTTTGAGTACGGTCCTTTCTTCAGCCTATTTGCTGTCGCAATACGGAAAAACCGAGGACCAGCCTAAGCGGGAAAAACACATTCAACGTATCGTTTCTTCTGTCAATCTGCTTACGGATATATTGAATGATTTTCTATCAGTTGGAAAAATTGAAGAAGGAAAAATACAGGTTCGGTTTAGCGAAATTGACATTAGAGAAACTATAAGCGAACTGGTGAATGAGCTTAAAACAATTACCAAGCCGGGACAGGAGATCATTTATGAACATAGTGGCAGCAGTTTCGTGATGCTCGACATGGCACTTGTGAAGCACATCGTGCTAAATCTGGTATCGAACGCGATTAAATTCTCTCCTGAGAATAGCCCTATATATGTCAATAGCATCAACGACAGTCATGTATTGACCTTGTCCATTAAAGACAAGGGGCTCGGGATATCCCCCGAAGACCAACAGCACCTGTTCGAGCGGTTCTTCCGGGGAGCTAATGTCACCAATATACAGGGCACGGGTCTTGGTCTGCATATAGTTGCTAAATATGTAGAATTGCTGAATGGCACCATCAGTTTCAACAGTGCGCTGAATCAGGGTACAGAATTCATTATTAAATTTGACAAAAACAGGGAATGAAAAAGATTTTACTGATAGAGGATAATACGGAGATCAGGGAGAATATGGCCGAGATACTGGAACTATCCGGCTACGAGGCTATAACTGCCCCGGACGGAAGAAAAGGTGTATCGCTGGCGCTTGAAACCAAGCCTGATATTATCGTGTGCGATATTATGATGCCGGAGCTGGATGGCTATGGCGTGATCCATATGCTACAGAAAAATCCCTCTACACAGAACATACCTTTCATCTTCCTTACAGCCAAAGCCGAACGCGCCGAAATCAGAAAGGGCATGGAACTGGGAGCAGACGATTACCTGACCAAGCCATTTAACGGTACCGAACTGCTGAACGCAATAGAAAGCCGCCTGAAAAAATCAGAGGCTCTGAAACAACAACTATCACCCGGCCTTGAAGGCCTCAATACCTTGATACATGCCAGCGGCAGCGACCTGGTTAAGAATCTTGCCGAAACTGCTGACACTTCTGTTTATAAAAAGCGGCAAATAATATATCATGAAGGGGGACAACCTTATCGTCTTTACTACGTGCAAAGCGGGAAGGTAAAGACATATAAAACAAACGACGACGGTAAAGAACTGATAACCGGGCTACATGGCGAAGGCGATTTCTTCGGCCACATCGCGATACTGGAAGGCACTCCTTACAAAGAGAATGCCGAAGCAATGGAAGATGCTGAGGTCGCGATGGTACCTCGCGAACAATTTGAAACACTCGTAAACGGCAACCCTGCCATTCTTAAAAAATTCGTGGGCCTGCTGGCTAAGAATGTATCAGAAAAAGAAGAACAGCTTTTGGGCCTTGCGTACAACTCACTGCGTAAGAAAGTAGCCAATGCGCTGATTGCCTTGCACGACAAATACAAACCTGCCGACGGTAAAGAATTCAGCATCGACATCAGCCGGGATAATCTTTCAACAATAGCCGGAACTGCAAAAGAATCGCTGATAAGGACGTTGGGTGATTTTAAAGACGAGAAGCTGATAGAAGTGAAAAGTGGTGTGATCACGATTCTGCAGGCACAGAAACTGCGCAACCTGATCAACTAATTCAAGCGAGTTGTAGCAGGTAGCTGGAAAATACCGACCGCATACTGCTGAATTCAGTTTCCATTTTTTCCATATCGGAGCGCAGCTTGCTTTGCCACGACTGGATATCAGCTGTATTGTTTCCAAGTTTCTGCGCATGCTTTTTAATATCGGCACGCATGAAGGATATGACGGCATCTTTATTGAGAAAACGGCTCTGGAACTGCTCAGCTTCTTCGAGCGCAGCGGAGCTCACTGTTTGTTTCACCGCATCAGCCAATCTCGTTTTCATGTCGGTATTCTCCAGCTGCATGCCTTCCAGCTTTTGCAACCAGGTGCCGATTTCTGTTTCCAATTCGTTCAAGCCCATTTTTTCAGCGGTTATAGATTCAAAACTACGTTTGCTTTATAGTTGTAAAAAGAATGATGGTCAACGAATAGATTGACCGTTGTCAGTTGATGCGGCTAATGCTTATGACAACAGCTGGTTGTGATCTTCGCCTGTTCTACTGTGATCTTCGGGCTAAGCATGGGAATACCGAGGTTAAGCCCACGCATGACGAACAGAGTGCCAAACGCAAACATCATTATAGGTATCAACCTTTTAACAGAGGGCTCATTAAACAGCTTCAGCCTTGTCTTAAATACTGTGATAAATACGAGAACAGGAACAGTGCCTGCACCAAAAGCATACATAAAGGTGATGGCTTCTATAACTGTATTTGTAACCATGCTTGCCGACAGCGCCATGTACACCAATCCACAAGGCAAAAGGCCATTCAAAACACCTGACATGAATAGTGCTTTCAGCCCCGGCTTTGCCAGGAATTTGCCTATAGAACCAGTTACAAAATTTGCCCAGGGCAGTTTTACCCTGACAACATTCGGCAAAAACGTAAGTACACCCAGCACTAAAAGAAAACTGCCAAGACCAATAGATACATACTGCTGTACCTGCGGCGTAAACACAGACTTAACGGAGAACAGCACAGCACCCAGCGCTGCGTATACCGACGTTCGGCCGATGTGATATAACGCAACACCTGCGGCACGCTTCCAGCCCTCTAAGAACTGAAACTGCATCACCATTACAATAGGGCCACACATGCCCGCGCAGTGCAGGCTGCCCGTAATGCCCATTAGTAATGCTGTTATGATGCCGATGCTTTCCATTATCGCAGGTTTAGATCAGTTTCCTGGTAATAAGTTGTCCCCGCTGCCACCCAGCTGAGTTTGACGATGTATCTGCCATTAACAAGATCCTTCCTCCCGATATGCATGACATTATCGCTGGCTGCTATATCGAACTTGCGATCAAGCTTTGT
>JAJNBR010000071.1 GCA_021156265.1 Flavipsychrobacter sp. | reverse complement strand
CCGGTTTGCGAACGGCCATTCATCACCAGCTCGTAAATATAATAGACCGGCTCATTGTCCTGGAACAGCACTTTGTCTGCTACAAACTGATCGAGGTTTTCTTTGGCACGCTCATACACCTGCGTGCTGTGTACATCAACGCTCTCAGCCAAATCTATCTCAGAGCGCGTGACATGGTAAAAATGATACGGCTCTTTTTTGTAGGCACGTGCTTCTGCTACGCTCACTACGTCGTAGGGTAGTGTGGCTACTTTAGGCGCCATTTCTTTTGTAGGCCTTAACCCTTTAAAGGGGATGATCTTTGCCATATAAACTATCTAGCTTTTAAATATTCGTGTTCAAATTCCTGCATCACACTAACCATCGTTTCTACAGCCGACAAAGGTATAGCATTGTATAAAGAAACCCTAAAGCTGCCTACGTAGCGGTGCCCGTCGATACCTGTAATACCCCGTACGCTGCAATACTCCGTGAAAGCCGTATCTGTAGCCTTATCTCGCGACCCAAAACACACGTTCATTTTACTCCGGTCGTCTTTCCCTATCTTACAATCGAAAAGTGAGTTGCGGTCGATCTCTTTGTATAATATCTCCGCTTTCTTGATGCTCTCCGTCTCTATTGTGTCAATGCCTTTTTGTTTTATCCATCGAAGCGTAAGCAACGAAGTGTATACACCAAATACCGGCGCGGTATTCAGCAAAGATCTTGCCTTCGCGTGCGCGCTGTAATCCAGCATGGGCGGCAACTTGCGTTTTACGTTGCCTAGCAGGTGTTTATTAACCGCCACAAGTGTAACACCGGCTGCGCCAATATTCTTTTGAGCAACCGCATAAAGCATCGCACAATTTCTATATTCCATTTTGCGGCTAAATATGTCGCTGCTCATGTCTGCTATGAGGGGGACATTTGTTTTCGGTACGTTTGGAAATTGTGTCCCGTAAATCGTATTGTTGGTGGTAAAGTGCAGGTAAGAAAGATCGTGCGGGACAGTCGCGGGCCACTTGGGTAAATGAGTATGATTATCTTTCTCCGACGAAGACAGCGTTACCGCATTGCCATAATACGCGGCATATTCAGCGGCGTTGTGTGCCCAAAAGCCACTGTCAATAAACCCTGCACTTTCCTGCTCTCCCAGAAAATTCATAGGTATCATAGCAAACTGCAAACGCCCTCCGCCTTGCAACCACAGCACTTCGTAGTCATCGCTTAGTCCACAAAGCTCCTTCACCAGCGCACGAGACTCGTCGTTTATCGCTTCAAAATATTTTCCGCGGTGCTGTAACTCCAGTATGGATAAGCCTGTGTTGTTATAATTGATGATGGCCTCCGAGGCCTCCTGCAGTACTTCGGGAGGCAGAGCTGCCGGACCAGAGCTGAAATTTATTTTTTTATTTCCGCTCATTCTTTTCCTCCTCTACGCTGGTGATGCCGCCACTTACGGCAAACTTCATCGCCTCCGCAGCAGTCATTTTTGTAACGGCTTTGATACTCTTCGTTTCAACAATGATCACATATCCCGATACGGCATAAGCATGCGGCAGGTAGACTGCCACCTTGTTGGCCATTCCCAGAAATGCCAGATCCTTTTGCGTCATGAAACCGATGCGCCATATTTCGGGATCACTACTGGTGCATACCCACACCGGCTTGTTGAAGCGTTTTTTATCACCTACAAACGAGCCCATCACATCCTTAATAGAAGAGTAAATGTATTTGATGCCCGGTATGTGTTGCAACAAATGATCGAATGCATCGAACAGCATGCGGCCAAGAAAAAACCTTGTTCCCATGTATCCGATAAACGTGACCAGGGTAATGACCATGAGAAAACCCAACCCCCTCGGCACTGCAATAGGGACTAAAGTATCAATGCTGTCGAATACCACGTATATCAGATACCCGGTGATAACGATGGGGCTTAAGATCAGTAACCCCTGCAGAAATGAACGAAACAGTACGGTGGCGATGCGGCGCATTTACAAAAAAATGACTGGCGCAAAGTTACGTGATTGATACAGGTAAAACTATATTTGTTGCATAGACCACGCATAACAGGAAATGAAGAGGCAAACCCTACTACTGGTAACGGTTTTATATATGCTTGCCGCTGGCGCACAGGCCCAAACAAATGATAAATGGGCCGGCATGGGCGTGGAGGCTAACTTTATTGGCGGTAAGGTGTTCAAGCATACCCAAAAATTCAGGGCTGACGTCCCGGATCACTCCGCTGCATTTGAGCTTAACTATGTGCAGCAGACCGACGGACGCAAGGACTGGCAGCAACGCAGGAATTACCCCCTTGTAGGCTTCGGATTTACTTATACGGACTATGGTATGGATACCATTTATGGCAAGTGCCTGAGTATATACCCCAACATCCAAATACCCCTCGTACGTGCCGGGAACTTCGAGTGGACCTTCAGGGCTGGATTTGGCCTCGGCTATGCCACCCGCAGGTTCGAGCGGTTTCCATCCTGGGATACGCTGAATACTGCTATAGGCAGCCATTTCAACAACTACTCCTATTTTTCTACTGACCTCCGTTACAGGCTGAGTGAACATTGGGACATACAGGGTGGCCTCAACTTTTCACATATGTCCAATGCGGCTTTGCGGCAGCCCAACCTGGGAATCAATATGTATGGCGCCCACATCGGCACCCGCTATTTCCCGGTCACTTCAAGGCCCGCACGCGTATCGGCGACATTAGCGCTATTGAAGAACCGCTGGCTGGGACATTTCCGGCTGGGCCTATCGGGCACTGAGTTAAGCGCACCCGACGGGCCATTATACCCCGTTTATCTGGTCTCGGCCTATGCCAGCAAGCGCTACCTAAGCAAAAACAAGGCCTTTGCCGGTATCGACTATTCCTACCATGAACATATCTATGCCTTTCAGCGCAACAACGAAGTGAATGTCGGGAACGAGAAGGCGAATTCGTGGAAAGGAAGTTTCTTTTTCGGCAATGAGTTTCTATTCGGCCGCGTGGGCATACTGCTGCAGGTAGGCATTTACTACAAACAGGCCACGCTGGCGATGGACCCTTACTATCAAAAGCTGGGCGGGAACGTGTATATCATCCAAAGTGAAACCGGCATTTTAAAAGAACTGTTTGCTAGTTGCTTGTTAAAAACGCACAAGACCCAGGCGGAACTTGTGGAGATCGGCATCGGCGCCAGCTTCTAGATCAGTCCCTCACGAATAAGGTCATGCAGATGCAGCATGCCGGTATATTTCCCGTTGTGCGTTACTATTAATTGCGTAATGTCGTTTTCGCGCATCATTTCCAATGCGCTCACCGCAAGTTCGGTTTCATCTATAGTTTTCGGTCCACGTGTTAAAATGTCTGCGGCAGCCAGATCCGCAGGGTTGCCATTTTTCTCAAGCATACGGCGGATATCTCCATCTGTAATTATCCCTGCAATGCTTCCATCGGCTTCCGTAACAACTACAGCGCCCAGCCGTTTACTCGATATCTCGTAGATGGCATCCCGTACGCTGCTATTGCTCTTCACCTCCGGTTTTTGATTGGTCTTGCTAAGGTCGGATACCCTGAGATAGAGGCGTTTGCCCAGTGCTCCGCCCGGATGGAAACGCGCAAAATCCTGTGCAGAAAACCCTTTCAGACTCAGCAGGCAAACTGCCATAGCATCACCCATCACGAGTTGTGCAGTAGTGCTGGTTGTAGGTGCCAGGTTGTTAGGGCAAGCTTCTTTTTCAACGGTTGTATTGACAAAAAAGTTAGCATGCTTTGCCAGGTAAGACTGATCGTTACCACAAATAGCAATAACCGGATTGCCAAAATTCTTAATGAAGGGCACCAGTACTTTTATCTCGGGGCTTTCGCCACTTTTAGATATGATAATTACCGTGTCATCCGGCTGGATCATACCGAGATCGCCATGTATGGCATCGGCCGCATGCATGAATATAGAAGGCGTACCGGTTGAGTTGAACGTAGCTACTATTTTCTGGGCGATTACCGCGCTTTTCCCTATACCCGTCACGATTACCCTGCCCCTTGAAACATGGATAGTTTCAATGGCTTTCAGAAAATCATCATTGATAAAACTTTTCAGTTGTGCAACTGACGTAGCTTCCATTTCGATGGTGTCAAGCGCCTGCTGCAGAACCCGGTCTTTTGCGAACATGAGTGCAAAGTTACTTGACAAAACTTGTAATAGCGAGATTATGCATTTCGCAGCTATTGGCCTGTTCGGATGTAAGGTAAACCCTGAGCCTGCTATCCTTCATATTTCCCGGAACCTTCATATAAAATGAATAAAGGTTCTCCCTTCCCGGGTTAGCGATCGGATTTTTTAACCTGATACGGGTCTCTTTTACCTGCTGCTGGCCGACCATTTCCGCGTTCAGATGTGCTCCCTGAACCAGTGAAGCGTTAAGCAGGCAATCAATCCGTATCCATTGATCTTTTAGAGACCTTTGTTGTAACGAGACCCTGCCCAGCTCAACCTGTTGCCCCGGCCTCATTCCAAAATTAATCCCGCTAGTGTCAAACAATATTGTTTTCGAATAATCTCTTTCGTCGTCCAGTATTTCTTCAGTATCCAGCAGGCTCATATCCAAAGGAGTGGTGCGACGATCAAAATAGACACGGCTATAGTATCTACGTGTCAGGTCACCTTCCAGTATTCCCTCATTGTATTGCCATATTTGGAAAACATTAAGCGCAACAAAGTATAATCCGAGTCCATAAACGGCAAAGTGCCATTTCGATTGCAGCGCCCGTTGCACGAAAGCGGCAAACGGGAGGGCAAACACCGGGTAACTCTGCACCAGCGCACGGGTCGAATAACTAGCGCCGTACCGCCAGTCGGCCCAGGCAATGATGATGTAAATATTAAGCAGGCAAAACCACAAGGCCGCGTTTTTGAAAGGGTACCGTTTTGAGTAGAACAAGCCAAGCACAAAGAATAGGGTTACCGGTGTATAAATAAACCATCCCTTCTCCCACCCGAATAAAACACGAAAGAACGGTGTAAGAAAACGCCAGCTACTGCCTACATCGTATATGAACGCCCCGCTGGTAATCTTCCAATAGATCAATTGGGGCAGGACGCCAAGCAACCCGCAAAATATGGCAATCCCCACATGACTCTTGTTGGCTCGCACCTTTTGCCATTTTTCAGCAGCGGCTTGTTTATCCTGCGTATCCCAAAGCAGCGGGATAAACAGCATAACCGCCTCGGTAGGCCGGCAAATGATAGCAAGGCCGATGATATATCCTGTAGCAGCCGCCCACTTTGCCGATGGCTTCGAATGCCACTTAACGGTGGTATATAATACCAATGCGTATAAAGGAAAAATGAATGCATGGCTCATGCCGTTGTGTATAGCGGCATATTGGATAAAATTAGTAGCCAGGCAAACAAGTATCAGCGCTATGGCCACCGTAGTATCAGCAAAATACCTCAGCATTATCCGACGCAGCAGGAACAGGGAGAGTACACAATAGAGAATAACTCCGTATGCTATCGCAGCTTGGTATGGTGAAGAAAAGCCGTCGGGGGGGTAGCCTGCCGGAGCTGCAACTGCATGGGCTATAAAAAAGAAAGGTGCTTGCAAAATTGCTACGCCTCCCAGGTATTTACAAACATAATTCCCATTCTCGGTCCTATTTGCCTGGTATAAGCCCCCCGCAGACACTACATATTTTCTGTCGACCGAATCAAACCACTTAAGCTGGGTGATGTCGTCATAAATAACCAGCGCTGGTAAATACATATAATAACCAAGCGCATCCCAATCGGTTACTTTTAGTGGCTTGTCTGAATGCAAAGGATAAACCGCCCTATGGCCAATCAACACCAGAGCAACCAATACACAGGCAACAAATGAAAGCAGGTTTTTCATCGACGGGTATTACGGAACCTAAATATACTGCTTCGTGAGCGCACCAAACAAAACCTCTGATGCACACGTTTTGAATATTCCTGTTTACTTTTGACACGTATGAGCGAGCAGATTTCCACTTTTCTTGCAAAGAGCAAGGTGAAAGCCAGCGACCTGGAGCATAAACGCAAACTTGCTTTCAATATCCAGAAGTATGCAGATACTGTTGTCAAGGGCAAGCAACAATTCTCTGACCTTGACCTGGCGCGCCGGCGGGCAAAGAATGTGAAGTGGAAAACCATGGAAAACCTGGACATGTACCTCGAGGAGTTTGAAAGGAACTTCACGGCACGTGGGGGAAAGGTGATATGGGCGGAGAATGCAGACGAGGCGCTGCACGCAGTGCTGGATATCTGTAAAGAAAAAAATACAAAACAGGTGGTGAAGTCGAAATCTATGGTGACTGAAGAGATACACCTGAACGACTTCCTCGCCAAGCACAATATTGAATCTGTAGAAACCGACCTGGGCGAGTATATACAACAGCTGGATGGCGAAGCCCCTTACCATATCGTTACTCCCGCTATGCACAAAAGCAAGGAGGATGTGGCCAAACTGTTTCATGAAAAGCTGGGCGTTGAGCCGCATCTCTCGCCGGCAGAGTTGACGCAAATAGCTCGTAAAAACCTTAGAGAAAAATATACATCAAGCGAGATAGGCGTTACCGGTGGTAACTTCCTGATTGCTGACACCGGCGCTGTGTGTGTAAGTGAGAATGAAGGTAACGGCAGATTATCGACAGCATTCCCCAAAACCCATATCGCGATCGTGGGTATTGAAAAAGTGCTGCCGTCGTTAAAAGACCTTGCACTCTTCTGGCCGCTTCTTGCCACTTATGGCACAGGGCAAAATGTTACGGTCTACAACACGATATTTACAGGTGGCCGCCAGCAGGGCGAAGTGGATGGACCAACCGAAATGTATGTGATACTTCTGGACAATGGCCGCACCAATCTTTTGCGCAAGGAAGTCCGTGAAAGCATGTATTGCATACGATGCGGATCCTGCCTTAATGCCTGCCCGGTGTATAAGAACATTGGCGGACATGCTTACGGCACAACCTATAGCGGACCTATCGGTTCTGTTATTTCTCCGCACCTGAAGGGCATGAGCGATTTCAAGCACCTGAGCTATGCGTCGAGCCTGTGTGGCAATTGCACAGAAGTTTGCCCGGTGAAGATCAATATACACGAAATGCTTCTTGAGAACAGGCACATCGCAGTGGAAGAAGGATATAGCAGTTTTGGCGAACGTTCGGGCTGGAAAGCATGGAAGCTGGCAATGATGAACAGAACACTGATGAACACGGCAGGCCCCGCGATGAAAAATAAAGTGGTCAATACCCTGTTCCAAAAAAGCTGGGTGAGCTCGCGCGGCGAACTTCATTTTGGGAAAACGTTCAACCAACTGTGGAAGGAGCGAAATAAGCACTAACATCAATGAACAAGCTGCTGATATACGCTCCAAAGTCTGGCAACAGGCTGATATATGTTCTGGATTGGCTATTTGGCGAGCAGTTGAAAATAAGATACAGGCTTATTCATGATATTGAATTTGCGCATTCAGAAAATGTACTGTTCTCTTACGGCCGGGTTTTTACAGGCGCGGTTAGCATTCCCGATGCCGGTCTTCTCTGGCAAAACAACATTGAGCCGCGTGATGCCGAAAGGGGAGAATGGGAAAATATACCGACGTTGTTTGCAACCAGTAATAACGAGTACGAACTGCCATTCGATCTTTTCTCTGCAATCTTTTTTCTCCTGTCGCGCTACGAAGAATATCTACCTTTTACCCCTGATAAACATGGGCGCTATCGTGCAACTGATAGTATTTTATTTCGGGAAGGATTACTGGAGCGACCTATAATGGATGAGTGGGTGGCAAAACTGCGGCTTTTGCTCATGCAAAAATATTCGCTCGATCTGCCGATTCCTTCTTTCAGCTTCCAGCCGACGTATGATATAGACATTGCCTGGTCGTATAAGCATAAGGGTTTTTACAGAACACTGGGAGCAACAGCAAAAAGCCTTTTGTCAGGCCGGTTAACACAGGCGTCCACAAGAGTTGCCGTGCTTTGTGCTAAGGAACAAGATCCATATGACAGCTTTGAGTGGTTGAGGCAATTGCATAAAAAGTTCAGCCTACACCCTGTTTATTTTGTACTTGCATCAATGCAAACCACAGCGTTCGACAAAAACATCCATCCTCAACATTCGGAAATGCAACAACTGATACAAGCATTTGCCCAAGATGGTGCGGTAGGCGTACACCCTTCATATTACTCTGATACAAAGCCTCCGTTACTCAGAGAAGAAAAAGCTGTTTTAGAAAATATAACGGGAAAGAGTGTCACGTTGTCGAGACAGCATTATATCAAGCTAAAGATGCCGGATACTTATCGCAAATTGTCCGTTACCGGAATCGCTAATGACTACAGCATGGGATATGGCACACATTTAGGATTTCGTGCGGGGACGGGGCAGAGCTTTTATTGGTTTGATCTGCAAGCCGGCAACCAAATGCAGTTAAGAATTCATCCATTCTGCTTTATGGACACCACCGCACATTTTGACTGCAAACTAGGACCTGATGAAGCTTTTCAAAAACTGGAATGTATGACTCTGCGCTTAAAAGATGCAGGTAGCAACCTCACTACTGTATTTCACAACTTTTCGCTTGGAACAGATCCGCAATGGCAGAAGTGGAGAGAAGCCTATGCGGCATTTTTAGAGGCCATTATTTCCGTATAACAACCTTAGTGCCCAAACCGACAAAGGTGTACAGCTCTTCTATATCTTTATTCTTCAGGGCAACGCAACCATCTGTCCAGCCAACGCCCATTTCGATCATATCGTCGCCACCTTTCCAGATGCCGTGAATCCCTATGTCGCCGCCTATCCTGGCAGTCTTCGGGATTTTACCTTCTTCTTTCAGCTTATTGAACCTGTGGCGCGCCGAATCGTTCGGGTAGCTGAGTAACATAAACTTAGTGTATTTCGAGTTGGGATTTTTGGCAGATATATGAAAGATGCCCTCGGGTGTACATCTATCTCCCTCCATGCACTTATTTGCTTTAGGATTTGGTCCGAACACAGCGCGATAGTTGCGCACCATTCGTTTTTTATAAAACACCTGGACAGTATACCTGGTTTTATCCACCAGCACCATTACAGAATCTTTGTTCATGGTATCTGGCGAAATGGGTACGCGGCGGCTGAAGGATAATACTTTCGGCGTGATCGTTGTTTCAGTCACGCGCATCAGCCCCTGGGTGTATTGTATCTCTCTAACGATATTGCCTTTGCCATCGCTATATTCCTTAAGCACTTTTAAATTTTGCGGGACGTCTGGGATCTTCTTTTGCTGCGCACAAACGCTTAATGCCATAACTCCGGCAAGAATGGTAAAGACTGTTTTTAAGCCACCGTATACTCTAATACTACAATGCGTCATAACCTGTTAGCAGCGTTAAAAATGGGATATACGAAGCTAAAAAAAAACGGCGGGATTTGGTGCGCGACTGCCCGGTTTTAAGCTTTCTTTAGCAGCCTGATGAGGGGCGGCTGTTCAATTCACCTATCTTTCTTACTTTCGATGATGCTTCCGCTGAGTTTTACAGAAGAGAATTACTTAAAAGCCATATATAGCATACAGCAACAGAATGGTATAGGTGAAGTTTCGGTGAACGAGATCGCTGAAAGAATGAGTACAAGGCCGGCAACAGTTACTGATATGCTGCGCAAGCTGTCTGAGAAGCAATTGATCCATTACGAGAAATACAAGAAAGTCCAGCTTTCCCCCACAGGAAAACAAGAGGCCCTGGGCATTTTAAGAAAACACCGCCTTTGGGAAACCTTCCTGCACAAAAAACTCAATTTCTCATGGGACGAAGTGCATGAAGTTGCTGAACAGCTCGAGCACATTCACTCCCAAAAGCTGGTGGATAAACTGGATGAATTTTTGGGCTATCCTGAATTTGACCCTCATGGCGACCCGATACCTAAGCCCAACGGTGACATGCCTGCAACAAGTGCTGTACCCCTTTCTGATGCGGACCTAGGCGGCCAATATAAGATCGTGGCGGTAAGAGATACTTCTACTGCCTTTCTCACTCAACTGAAACGGTACAACCTCGAGATCGGTACTCTTTTGACCGTGATGGAAAAAATGCCCTATGACAATAGCGTGGTTATCGAAACGCAGGGAAATAATTATCAACTTTCGGAAAAAATAGCTGGAAACCTTTTAGTTGTCTAACCGCGCGCAACGGGCTTTTTGTAGACAGGCACTGTAGAACACGGCTCCCCATACATTAGTGATTTTACAACTGCCCGAAGTTTGCTGGTAATGGCCACGAACGCCATGTCGGGTATCGGCGTTTCTCCGCAACCTTTTATCACAACACGTTTGTCGGCGTATTCATTCACATCGATGTCAGCAATGCGTTGTAGCAATACCTGTTTTTTCAATTCTTCCTCCGATCCAAAATTGACTGATGCCGCATGGGGTTGAAGGTAGGAAGCAGCCAACATATATGCCCACACCGGAATAATAGCGTCTACCGAACAACACAACGCAGTGTGCCTATTTTTATATTGACTCCAGTCAACGGTTTGTAAAGCTATGCGGTAATCTTTTTCGCGCAATATCATTTCGCGAAAAAGAAATGGCTTAAGGTCGAATACTGCTGTTGCTTCATCTTTTAAAATGAAGTCTGCAAGGTCGAGTGTTACTATCCCGCTTTCTGCTACTTTGTTTACGATTGGCTCCATAAGACCATACAAATTTACGTACTGTTTCAACGCAAATAATAAAACGGCCCCGCTAGTGCAGGGCCGTTTTATCAATACCTCGTTAGATTATAGTGATATTACAAATTTTGTGTGTTGTATTCAATTTCGGCATTTTTCCTCAGCACTTCCTGCATTACGCTGGCCATGGTGTTCTTCGACTGCATATCCAGCATAGATTTTTGCTGGTTAATTATTATCGGGTCTGAAGGCATTGGCTTCGTTCCCCGCATGATCACGCTCATAAAAATAACACCATCCTGACCTGTAATAGCTGGCGAAAGTGTATTTGGTTTGAATCCTTCGTAGAAACAATACCCTACCGCTTTGGGCTCATAGCCGAGGTTTGGTGCAAACGGACTTGCCAGGTTGAAAGAATCTGCCTGTTGAACAGGTTGGCCTGTTGCCTGGGCCACAGCGTCGACCGAGGCTGAAGATTTATACTTGTTTTTCAGGATTTCAGCCTTTTTCTCCGCACGCACTGCAGCCTCTATAGAAGGACGCATCGCAGCATCGACATCATACATCCAGCGGATAACTTCACGAGCCGATCCGAAACCTGCGATCATGAAATCGTTTGCCTTTACATTGTCTCCGTTCTTTTTATTGAGGTTCTGTGTTTTAACTGCTTCGTCAAAGGCTTTGGCATTGCCGTTGCGGCCCGCAAATTCAGTGGCTTTCGCATATGCTGCATTCTCTGTAGCGTCCCCCGGGTACAGTGCTTTGCTCACCGTAGCGATCTTAATAGCAGGCTGTACACCTTTTTGTTCCATTATTTCTATATAGTGGTAGCCAGCATACGCATCGTTGTCCACCTTTACAGTTTTCTTCTCGCCGGCATTTCCTTCGAAAGCGAAATCAGCGAACTCTTTTGACAGCTGAGATTTTTGCTGTAGCGTAAATGTATACTCGCCAGCAGTTTGTTTGCTGCCCGGATCATCCGAATATCGTTCAACAACCGTTGCAAAAGGAGCACCAGTATTGATTGCAGCGATCGCGCTATCAAGTTTCAGCTTTGCTGCGCTGTCGCTGAGCATGGGTTGGTTAGCATCTTCTGTCTTTACCAGAATGTGCCTGACTTTTACTGAATCGGGCATGCTCCTTTTCTCCAGCACTTTTGTCATTTTATATGCGCCGTTCTCAAAATACGGACCATAAACACTTCCAGTACCTGTGTTCATTATAGAATCCGCATACATAGACATAAACGACGCCTTATTTACAAAAGCGGGGTTGAACGGTTCTTCTGAGTTACGGTTCACGAAACTCTCAGCGTCCGCGCTTGAGGCAAATTCAGCTTTCAGTTGATTCAGCGATCCAAGAGCGCGTGCTGTATCTTCAGTAGAAGGCATGACATCGAAAGAAACGTACTCGATGCTCCTTGTAGGTTCTTCGATCGTGTATTGCTTTTCTTTTTTCTTCATGTAAGCTTTCAGATCATCATCTGTAAGTTTTATCTCAGCGTCGTTGATAATAGCGAAAGGTACTTTTACAAATCTTGCGCTTGCGATGGTGCTTTGCTCCAACAGTTGTTTATCCAGCAGGAATTTGGGTGTATAAACAAAGTTAGTGAGCAGGTTGTTGTATTTCTTGGTCAAGTTGTTCCTAAGCACATACGCTTTTATCGCTTCCCATTCTTCCCTGGCTTTGCCTGTAGGGTCGTATTGGTCAACCTGCTGCTCATATGCTTTCACACGTTGCGGATCAAACATTCTTGTATCAGGATTGGCAAACACAGGGTATTGCTGAACGATCGGGTCAGGTGCTGCACCATATATAAGGTCGCGCTCTTCTTCTTTAGTAGAAGCTATGCCAAGTTTTTCGCACTCTTCCTCCATCAGCTTCTCATTGATCAGTTCACGCAGGGCCTGCTCATTGATCTGGGCACGTGTCGCATCGTCAAGCGTTCTTCCTTTTGAGCTATAATTATATAATATCTCGTACTCCTTGATCCGTTGCTGGTAATCTCTGACGTCTATTTTTTCGCCGTTAACCGTAGCAACGCTGGAATCCCGACCCAACAGCTCGCCGAACCTGCCGCTAGCAGCGTCCATTAAAATGAAACCCACCAATGCCAACACGATGACAAAAACCGTAAGCTTTCCGTATTTATCCCTGATTTTCTGTATTACAGCCATATAGGTTATGTATTAATTTATAAGGACGGCAAATTTAGCAGAAAAAACGAGATTCCGAAGCGGGAAGCTTTATTTATCAATTATATAGAATGAATCACATAAGTTTTAGCAGCAGAGTTCTGGGGTTCTCCGTTCTAGTATAACCTCATTGTAAATGTGGAATACTGTGGATTAGGGTGGTGATAAACAGGCCTAACTAGTTAAAACTTACCCGTTTTGGGGCTGGCTCGATTTTTTTTAGCCTTAAACTCTGCATTGTTCACATCCATTTACAGTATTTAAGCGCGTTTTTTTACCAACGTATGGTAGTATCCACATTTCCAGTATTTTATGGGGATATGCCCTAAACTCAACTGTTTTGATTGTGAATAACCTTCGTCATCATGGGTATGAATGCAAAATCCTTATTTTGCAACGGGGATATCGTTTTTGTTTCCCCAAGTTCACACACCTATTAATAGTAGTTTCTTTTTTAAAAAATTCTTTATTCTTATTTCTATGAATGTGGATTTGAGAACTGCTGAGAAGAAAATCGAAGAAATTGGCTTTCTGGATATTGAGATAGATCCGGCACTGGATCTGTTTGAAGAGATCGCGAAATTGAAGAAGGAAAAGAATGCTGTGGTGCTGGCGCACTATTACCAGGAACCGGATATACAGGATGTAGCTGACTACATTGGGGATAGTTTAGGGCTGGCCCAGGAAGCTGCCAGGACTGAAGCCGATGTGATTGTTTTTGCGGGGGTGCATTTCATGGCTGAAACGGCTAAAATTCTTAACCCGGATAAAAAAGTACTGCTTCCCGATCTGAAGGCGGGGTGCTCGCTGAGCGATAGTTGTCCGCCACCAATATTCAAGCAGTTTAGGGAAAAACATCCCGATCACCTGGTTATATCGTATGTGAATTGTTCCGCAGGCATAAAGGCATTGAGTGATATAATCTGCACTTCTTCCAATGCAAGGCAGATAGTAGAGAGCCTGCCCCTGGATCAGGGAATTATTTTTGCACCTGACAAAAATCTGGGCGCGTATATCAACAAGATCACAGGAAGAAATATGGTACTGTGGAACGGAGCGTGTATGGTACACGAAATATTTTCGTTCGAAAAGATCACCAGGCTTAAGGTTCGTCATCCGGATGCAAAATTGATAGCTCACCCCGAATGTGAAGATCATATTTTAAAGATTGCGGATTTCATTGGGTCCACTACCCAGTTGCTAAAATACACTCAGTCCGAGAATACGCAAAGCTTTATCGTGGCAACGGAAGCTGGCATACTTCACCAGATGCAGCAGAAGTCACCGGGGAAGACTTTCATCGCTGCTCCGCCAGATAACGCGTGCGCCTGCAATGATTGTCCGCACATGAAATTAAATACTCTCGAGAAACTATATTTATGTATGAAATACGACCAGCCCGAGGTTTTATTGGAGGAAGACGTTCGGATTGCCGCAAAACGCCCAATAGACAGAATGCTTGAAATGAGCAAACAGCTTGGGTTGTAGAAGTAGGTTAAAAAGTAATAACAGTGTAAATAATATGCTTCTTAAAAGAGGCATTTTGTTTTCTAAAGAAAAAATTTCTAATTTGGGTCACTTTTATCTGTTAATTTTTGTATCAAAAAAACGAGTATGAAAAAATCAGTTTTACTTAATTTAAGTCTATTGAGTATAGGATTGACGGCTGCCGTTAATGCTGGTGCTCAGGGAACGCTTGCTTCTGACGCTGAGGTACTGGGTGCGAGGTTTATTGTAGATGCTCCCGCAGCTATCGGTGGTGTAAAGGACTTCACATTTTCCAGCGATCCCGCAGGTACACCCTGGGGCGGTTCCTTGTCAACTCCCGTGCAGAACGTGGAAGTTGTAAAGGCAGTGGACTCAGAAGCATGCGCCACTCTTACTAACAACGTAACCGGTAAGTGGGTGTTGATCTATCGTGGTAACTGCGAGTTTGGCGTAAAAGCTAAGAACGCACAAGACAAAGGCGCTGCAGGTGTAATCATCTGGAACCATACACCCGCTGAATTGATCAACATGGGTGCCGGTGCAGTTGGTGGATCAGTAACTATTCCTGTTACGTTCATTTCGAATGAGGACGGCAGGGCAATGACCAATCAACTGTCAGCAGGGCAGCAGGTGTTTATTTCTATCACTCCATGGGGTTTCAATAATGCCCATGATCTGGCGATCGTACCTGGTACGCCAGCGCCTCCTCCAGGTATGGCTATTCCTATTTCTCAGTTCGACGGTACGGACATTCCTCAATACAGGGGTTATGTTGGAGGGTATGTGGCTAACACAGGTACCTCAACTGAAGCAGACGTAAAACTGAAAGCTACAGTTAACTGGACTCCTCTTACTGGCGGTACTACAGAAGTTCATAAAGATTCAGCAATGGCGACAACATTCGCGCCTATTGACTCGATCAAGTATGACCTGTTTTCACCAAACCATTTTGTTTTGAACCCAACAGGTGTTGGCCGTTATGATTTCAACTACACAGTGTCGGCTAACGATGCTGACATGTACACTGCGGATAATTCACATAGTTTTTCTCTTAATATTACTCCTAATGCTTTCAGCCGTGGCCGTATAAACGTTCAGAGTCAAACACCTTTAGTTACTAACCACTTCAGGTTGTCTGACGGTACGGCGAGCTTGACTTGGGGTCCGCTGTTCTATGTAAAGAAAGGTGGTTACCACATGAGCCATGTACATTTCTCTGTGGCAGACCAAGATACAAGTGATCACGACCTGACTGGCAGCAATGACGGAAGTGTAGAGGTATTTGTTTTCAAATGGGTGGATGGAAGTAACGGTGGGGCTTCTGATAATTCTATTCAGTCAGAAGAGCTTACCATTAAAGGTATCGCCGTTAAGAAGTTTACAACTCTCGACTCGAACAAAACTATGCTCGCTGCTTACATCGGAGACGCTACAAGCGGCAACCCTGCGACCATTGTTTCTGAAGACAACTCATACTACTGGTTTGCAGCTAACCTGAACAACGTATTTGGGCTGAGCACTGATGCGAATGCTAACTACCATGCACGTACAAATGCCGCGATGAACTTCGCGACATCTAAAACTCCTGATTATTGGTCACCTGCATTTACAGGTGCCGCTACAGATTTAACTCAGGGCGGACGTACCGTAAGGATGTTCCCATTTGGTACCAGCAGCAGCGACATTGATACATTGCCTGTAACTCAGGGGTCTGCTGTTCCGGCAATGACTTTTATCCAAGGCGTATTCGTTGTGGATGTGAAACAAACTGCCAAGGGTTCTGCTGATCAGTTCACAGTTTATCCAAACCCGGCTGTAGCTAACGTTACTGCCAAGATCGGTCTGGTTGCAGCAACTGAAAAACTGCAGGTTAAGATCATCGATGGTGTTGGTCGCCAGGTTTACTCTGAGGTTCGCAAGAATGTTCAGAATACAGAAGTATCTATTCCTGTATCTAACTTACCAGCTGGTAATTACTACATGATCATGATCTCTGATAACAATGCAATGGCCAGGCCTTTTACCGTAGTCGGTAAATAGAGTCTTTTCAAAATAGGTAAAGGCGGGTCAGGAACGACCCGCCTTTATTTTTTATAAACGATCCTGCCTTTCACGATCGTGTATATGACTTTGGCTTTTGGAATGTCTCGGTCGTCAGCTGTAAGAAGATCAGTGTCGAGTATAACCAGATCGGCATCCTTACCAGGTTCGATACTGCCTTTTTCCTTTTCAAGAAATACGCTTTTTGCCGCCCATATGGTCATACCTTTCAGCGCGTCTTTTCTGCTAAGCGCATTTTCTTTTTGGTATCCCTCCAAAGGAAAACCAGTTTTATCCTTTCGAACAACTGCCGTATAAAAGGTGGCAACCGGGCTAATGGTTTCTACCGGAAAATCTGTTCCGAGCGCTATCCAGCCATTTTGTTGGAGAAGGTCGTTGTAGGCATAAGCGGTGTGTATTCTTTCCGCCCCCAATCTTGTTTCGGCCCAGGGCATATCCGAAATGGCATGGGTAGGTTGTACGGACGGGACGATAGAATACTTTCCAAATTTGGCGAAGTCGTTCGCGTCTACCACTTGAGCATGTTCTATGCGCCATCTTTTGTCATTCCTTTTTTTGAGATAGTTCCCATAAATGTCAAGTATAATCCGGTTCGCACTGTCGCCTATAGCATGTGTGCACAGTTGCCAGTTGTGTTGCAACGCATTGCCCGCCACTTCGCTCAGCTTCTGAGAGGAAGACAGTAACATTCCTTTGTGACCAGGCATGTCTGAATAGTCTTGTAGGAGGCAGGCTCCTCTTGATCCGAGTGCACCATCTGAATAGAGTTTGATACCATTTGCCTGTAATTGACCTTTTTTGAAAGGACCACTGGGTAAGAAAGTAGCGAGGGTGGAGTCGTCCTGTGATAAGAGCAGACTGTTGTTGATGGATAGGGTATTGTGTTCGTATAGCGTTTGGAGCAGGTTGATAACGGTTGTTTTCACTCCGCAATCTACTACTCCGGTAAGCCCTTCTGCAAAACACTCCTTTTCGGCTCGCAACAGGTATTCAGTAGCAATGTCTTTTGGCAACATTGGTATAAGGTCTTCTACGGGTTCTGTGGCGTTGTCGATAAGTATACCGGTTAGTGCACCATCTTTTTTTTCGATAATGCCACCTGGAATGTTGGTTTTTGTTGTGATTCCTGCTAAGTCAAGCGCTTTCTGATTGCATAGTAAAGCATGACCGTCAATCCTTTTTAGTATCACAGGTTTGTTGGGGAAGAGTATATCCAAGGTGTCCTTGGTAGGATATTGTTTTGTTGACCAGTCGTTTTGATCCCAGCCGCGCCCATATATCCAGGCCAGCTTATTGTTTTGTTCGTAGGCAACTAGTCTGTTTACTACATCTGCAAACGACGACGTTTCAACCAGATCACATTTGTAAGCATCCAATGCATACGCGGCAAAATGGCAATGGGCATCGATAAAGCCGGGGTATATTGTTGCGTTTTGTAGCGTAACGATGCTATCGGCGGTATATCTTGCCGCTATGGTTTGTTTGTCACCAGTGTACAGGATCTTCCCGTCTTTTATTACAACCCCGCTCGTTTTACTGAAAGAACCGTCGACCGTATACGTTTTACCATATAAAATCAGATTCGCCGTCTGTTTGGTTTGCGCGTCTGCCTGGCAGAGAAGCACAATGAATAGTATAGGTGTCAACAAGGTTTTCATTGAGTAAATATATATTGTTCCACGTGAAACTTCGAATGACCAGAGCATAGGATCGACGTTCCACGTGAAACCTGTGTTAAACTTAAGTAGTGTTCCACGTGGAACAAATGTGAGCTCATTTAGTAGCCGGCAGTTCGTACCTTTGCAAACTTATGTTTCCAAAGTACGATGTAATTGTAGTGGGTGCTGGTCACGCTGGTTGCGAGGCTGCCGCTGCTGCTGCTAATATGGGTTCGAAGGTGCTGCTTATCACCATGAATATGCAGACGATTGCGCAGATGAGCTGTAACCCTGCCATGGGAGGTATTGCCAAAGGTCAAATAGTTAGAGAGATTGATGCGCTTGGAGGATATAGCGGGATAGTCAGCGATAGGAGTATGATCCAGTTCAGGATGCTAAACAAGTCGAAAGGCCCGGGAATGTGGAGCCCCCGGACGCAGAACGACCGGATGTTGTTTGCTACTACCTGGAGAGATATGCTTGAAGCTACTCCTAATGTGGACTTCTGGCAGGATATGGTGAAGTCTCTAATTGTTTCACGTGGAACAGTTGAAGGGGTTGTGACCGGCATGGGGCAACATATTTATGCTAAAACAGTGGTTTTAACAAATGGAACCTTCCTGAATGGCGTAATTCATATAGGTGAGAAACAGTTTGGCGGCGGCCGCATGGGCGAAAAGGGTGCAACCGGTTTAACAGAACAGCTGGTTGAGTTAGGCTTTGAAAGCGCAAGGCTAAAAACCGGAACGCCTCCAAGGGTAGATGGCCGCAGCCTTGACTATTCTAAAATGGAGATACAGCAAGGCGATGAAGAAGTAGTTGGGTTTTCATACCTTCCTGTCGAAAGGATCAAACCCGATCAGCAGCGACATTGCTGGGTTACATACACCAATGAGGAAGTGCATGGGATATTAAAGACCGGATTCGAGAAA